>NZ_JARAVK010000125.1:0-27683 GCF_033792765.1 Streptomyces sp. PA03-6a
CTCCCGCACCGTTCCTCCCCTCGGGAGGCCCCCGCCTCCCGCGCATGACTCCCGGTTATTTCGGAGTCACTTGAACAACCCACCCTGGCGGAAGCGGACTTACCGGTTCCGCTGAACTCTCGAGATGTGCCGGAACCCGTCGAAACCTCAGGGCTCCCCGCACCCAAGGCCCCTTCTCGGGCTCCAAGGACCGATCACCCCCACGTCTGGCGCCGGGTACGCGACTGCTGGCTTTCCGTTGCGCCGAACCTGTAGATCATTAATGGTCGCCTCGTGCCCGAACGGCTGAAGCAAGGTCAATCTAGACCATCGGCGCCGGTATGAAGAGTGAATGTGTGTAATTTGTGCTCAAGCTTTGAGGCTGGATCCGTCGAGCGCTGACCGCCCATGGGCGCCTTCGCGCCATCGCGCGGCCAGGCGACAACTCCTCGCTGTAGTGCACTACTTGATCTTGCCGAAGTGTGACGGTGTGTCCAATGCCGGGCGCGACCGCCTCAAGGCGCCGGTGCATGCCGCGATGCCGGCCCGGGCGTTGATGGAGGAAGTGTGGCCGAGAACAACCGGTGCTCGAAGTGCGGGGCGAGCATGATCGGAATTCATGACGCCCATGGGACGCCCATCGACTCGCAAAGCCTGGCCGGAAAGCCCGAAAACATGGCCTGATCTTTGGGTTTACCCCGCAGGGGATCCATTGCGCGTCTTCCCGACGGCACACCACGTGGCGTGCGGAGCGGCCCTGGAGCGGGCGGAACGTGCAGATCGAGCGGCAACCAAGAGATGTGCGGCAGCAGTTGCGGGTCCCGTCACGGGGCTGCCCTGAGCTGCGGCGCGATCCGCCGGCTCCGCGGGCGGCGCGGCCGGCCGAGGGGTGGCTCGAAGTTCTGAACGGTGCTTCACTTGTTGCCATGGCCTACCGGAAGACCCCCGCGGTGCAGGACCGCCTGACCGCTGCCAGGGAGCACCTGGTGGCGCGGGCCACGGCCGTCGTCGCCGACGTGGGCTGGGCGAACGCCTCCGTCACCGCGGTGGCGGCCGCGGCCGGCATGTCCGTGGGCACGGTGTACCAGCACTTCGCGTCCAAGGGCGCGCTCGCGGTCGAGGTCTTCCGACGGGCCTCGGGCCGCGAGGTCGAGGTGCTCGGCGAGGTGCTCCGCGACGGCGCCGGCGACCCGGTGCAGCGACTGACCCTGGGGGTCACCGTCTTCGCCCGCCGCGCCATGGAGAACCGGGGACTGGCCCACGCCCTGCTCGCGGCCCCCGCGGAACCGGCCCTGGGCGCGGAGCGCCTGGACTTCCGGCGCCGCTACCGTGCCGTCTTCGCCGAGGTGATCCGCGAAGGGATGGCCGCCGGGCTCCTCCCCGCCCAGGACCCCGAGGTCACCGCGGCGGCGCTGACCGGGGCCATCGGCGAGGTCCTGGTGGACCCGCTGTCCGCCCCCGCCGAGGGCGCCGCCGCCGACCACCTCGTCACCGAACTGGTGGCGATGTCCCTGCGCTGCGCGGGCGCCGCGCCCGCCGTCTGACTCCCCACGACCACGAAGGGCCCGACTGCCATGACCGCGATCGCAGATGCCGCGCCGCGCAGCAACCCCACCGCGCGCACGCACGAGGTGACCAACCAGGCCCCGCCGCTGGTCGGCCACGACGTCGCCGAAGACGTCGTGCTGCTGGAGGGCGTGCGCCGCGAGGGAGCCGGGTGGTACGTCGACGACCTGCACCGGCTGGGCCGGCTCGCCGGATCGGAGCAGGTGCAGCGCTGGGCCGAGGAGGCCAACCGGTACGAGCCGGTGCTGCGCACCCACGACCGGTACGGCAACCGTGTCGACGAGGTGGACTTCCACCCCTCCTACCACGCGCTCATGGAGGTCGCCCTCGCCGAGGGCCTCGCCGGCGCACCCTGGGCCGACGACCGGCCCGGCGCGCACGTGGCCCGCGCGGCCGGCTTCATGGTGTGGAGCACCGCCGAGGCCGGCCACGGCTGCCCGGTGTCCATGACCTACGCCGTCGTCCCCGCGCTGCGTGCCGCGCCGGACCTGGCGGCGGTGTACGAGCCGCTGCTCACCAGCCGCGTCTACGACCCCGGACTGCGCGCCCCCGCCGGCAAGCGCGGGCTCCTGGCGGGCATGGGGATGACCGAGAAGCAGGGCGGTACCGACGTACGGGCCAACACCACCACCGCCGTCGAGCAGCCGGACGGCACCTGGCGGCTGCGCGGGCACAAGTGGTTCACCAGCGCGCCCATGAACGACCTGTTCCTCGTGCTGGCCCAGGCCCCCGCGGGCCTGTCCTGCTTCCTGGTGCCCAGGGTGCTGCCGGACGGCAGCCGCAACACCTTCCGCATCCAGCGGCTGAAGGACAAGCTCGGCAACCGCAGCAACGCCAGCAGCGAGCCCGAGTTCGACGACACCGTGGCCTGGCTGGTCGGTCCCGAGGGCCAGGGCGTACGGACCATCATCGAGATGGTCACCATGACGCGGCTGGACTGCGTCCTCGGCTCCGCCTCCGGCACCCGTGCCGCGCTCGCCCAGGCCGCCCACCACGTCCGCCACCGCGCGGTGTCCGGGGCCCGGCTGATCGACCAGCCCCTGATGCGCAACGTCATCGCCGACCTGGGCCTGGAGTCCGAGGCCGCCACCACCCTCGCGCTGCGCGTCGCCGGAGCGGTCGACCGGGCCCGCCGCGGGGACGCGCAGGAGCGGGCCTTCCTGCGGCTGGCCACCGCGGTCGGCAAGTACTGGGTGTGCAAGCGGCAGCCCGCGGCGGTCGCGGAGGCGCTGGAGTGCCTGGGCGGCAACGGCTACGACGAGGCGTCCGGCATGCCCCGGCTCTACCGCGAGGCCCCGCTGAACGGCATCTGGGAGGGCTCGGGCAACGTCAACGCCCTCGACGTGCTGCGCGCCCTGACCCGTGAGCCGGACTCCCTCGATGCCTTCCGCGCCGAGGTCGAGGCCGCCGCGGGCGGCGACGCCCGCCTCGACGAGGCGTGGCGCCAGGTGCGCGGCGAGCTGGTGCCCACCGAGGACGCCCCGCTGCGGGCCCGCCGTCTGGTCGAGCGCCTGGCGCTGGTGCTGCAGGGTTCGCTGCTCGTCCGGTACGCGCCGGCACCGGTCGCGGACGCTTTCTGCGCCTCCCGCCTGGCCGGCGACCGGGGCCTGGCCTTCGGCACCCTCCCGGCCGGGACGGACCTGGCCGCCGTCATCGAGCGCGTGCCCGGCGCCACGGGCTGAACGGGCCGGGGTCCGCGGCCGCCTGCCGCGGTCGCGGACCCGCCGCGGTCACGCCGTGCCGCTGATGCTCTCGGCCTCGATCACGAAGACCACGCGCACCTGGTCACGGCCGCCGTACCAGGGGTAGGGGCCGCCGGTGTACCGGTGCGAGAGCTTCTCGATGTGGTCGGCCGCGCCCTCCGTGGTCACCTCGCGCACGCGCCCGCGGACCTGGAAGTAGCGGGACGGGTCGTCCGGATCGGAGACGGCGACGGCCACCCGCGGGTCCCGCGCGATGTTCCGCGTCTTCACGTGGCTCTGGACGCTGTTGACGAGCACATGCTCGCCGTCCGTGTCGACCCACGTCTGGGTCAGCTGCGGCGAGCCGTCCGGCATGGTGGTCGCCAGGAAGCACAGGCTCGGGCGGTGCAGGAGGTCGAGCAGGTCGGCGGGTAGTTTCACGGTGATCCCTCGGTCGGCTGGGCGCAGCCTACGCTCCCCGCCCGGCGGCCCGGCGACCGGTGCTCGGCGCGAGAAATCACGCCCCCGGGGTCACGATGGGTGGGAAGGGCGCCACGCGCCGCAACCCCTCACACACGGACGGCCATGAACTCCATGCGGGTGGCCCAGGTCGCAGAACCGGGCGGACCATTCGAAATCGTCGAGCGCGCGCTGCCGGAGCCCGGCCCCGGCCACGTCCGGATCGCCGTCGAGGCGTCGGGCGTCTGCCACAGTGACGCCGGCTTCGTGTACAACTCCTTCCCCCACATCACCTTCCCCCTGGTCGCCGGCCACGAGGTCGCCGGGCGCATCGACGCCCTCGGTGAGGGCGTGCGGCACTGGACGGTGGGCGACCGCGTGGAGGTCGGCTGGTTCGGCGGGCACTGCGGGCACTGCCCGCCCTGCCGAGAGGGCGACTTCATCGACTGCCGGAACCTGCAGGTGCCCGGCTGGGCGTACGAGGGCGGCTACGCCACGCACATGGTCGCGCCGGTCAACGCGCTGGCCCGGATCCCCGACGGGCTGACCGCGGTCGACGCCGCCCCCCTCGGCTGCGCCGGCGTCACCACGTACAACGCCTTCAAGAAGAGCTCCGCCCGGCCCGGCGACCTCGTCGCGGTGATCGGCATCGGCGGCCTCGGCCACCTCGCGGTGCAGTACGCGGCCGCGTTCGGCTTCGAGACGGTCGCCGTGGCGCGAGGCGAGGGCAAGCGGGCCCTGGCCATGGAGCTCGGCGCCCACCACTACATCGACAGTTCCGCCGGCGACCCGGCCAAGGAGATCCAGGCCCTCGGCGGGGCCACCGCGGTGCTCGCCACGGCCTCCAACTCCCAGGCCATGGCGGCCGGTGTCGAGGGTCTCCAGCCGCGCGGCGAGCTGATCGTCATCGGGATCGACTCCGAGCCGCTGCCGATCACCCCGGCCCAGCTGATCCTGTCGTCCCGTTCGGTCGTCGGGCACCCGTCCGGCACCTCGCGCGACGTCGAGCACACGATGGACTTCAGCGCGCTCGCGGGGATCCGCCCGATGACCGAGACGGTGCCGCTGGAGGAGGTCAACGAGGCGTTCGCCCGCATGATGTCCGGCGCCGCGCGCTTCCGCATGGTCCTCGTCCCCTGAGCCGCCCGGGTGCCGCCGGCCGGCGGCAGGGGGTAATCCGGTTGCCCCCGGCCCGCGGCCTCTGCTGCACTGCCAGGACCACAGGCCATCCACCGGGGAGTCGTGATCATGCGGGGACTGCACATGTCCACCCAGCCCGAATTCATCGCCCATTCGGAGGACATGGCATTCCATGCACGTGCTCAACCTTGGGATCCTGGCGCATGTTGACGCCGGGAAGACCAGCCTGACCGAGCGGCTGCTGCACACCGCCGGCGTCATCGACACGCTCGGCAGCGTCGACGACGGCAGCACCCAGACCGACACCCTGGCCCTGGAACGGGCGCGGGGCATCACCATCAGGTCCGCCGTCGCCTCGTTCGCGATCGGCGACGACATCACCGTCAACCTCATCGACACCCCCGGCCACCCGGACTTCATCGCGGAGGTGGAACGGGCGCTCGGCGTCCTCGACGGCGCCGTGCTCGTGGTGTCGGCGGTGGAGGGCGTACAGGCGCAGACCCGCGTGCTGATGCGGACGCTGCACCGGCTGCGCATCCCCACCCTGCTCTTCGTCAACAAGACGGACCGTTCCGGCGCCAGGGACGCCGAAGTGCTGCGCGCCCTCGCGGAGCGGCTCAGCCAGGGCTGCGTGGCCATGGGCCGCGTCGAGGGCCTCGGCACCCGGGACGCGCGCTCCACGCCGTACGGTCCGGACGACACCGGGTTCACCACCCGGCTGCTGGACGTCCTGTCCGTGCGGGACGAGGAGCTCCTTGCCGCCTACGTCGCGGACGGGACGGCGCCGTCCTACCCGCGGCTGCGGGCGGCACTCGCCGCCCAGACGCGCGGGGCACTGGTCCATCCGGTCTACTTCGGATCGGCCGTCACCGGAGCCGGGGTGGACGCCCTGGTCCGGGGGATCGCGGAACTGCTCCCCGTCGCCGCGGGCAGCGCGGAGGGCCCGGTCTCCGGCACCGTCTTCAAGATCGAACGCGGCCCCGCGGGGGAGAAGATCGCCCACGTACGGATGTTCTCGGGGACCGTCCGCGTACGGGACCGCCTGCCGCACGGCGCCGGGGAGGAGGGCAAGGTCACCGCGGTCAGCGTGTTCGAGCGCGGCGTGGACACGCCCGGGGAGGCGGTCCGCGCGGGGCAGATCGGCAGGCTCTGGGGGCTCGGCGGGATCCGCGTCGGTGACGCGATCGGCGAACCGCACCGTACGGCCCCCGGCGCGGACCGGCACTTCGCGCCGCCCACGCTGGAGACGGTCGTCGTGCCCCGCCGGCCGGCGGACGCGGGCGCGCTGCACGTGGCGCTCACCCGGCTCGCCGAACAGGACCCGCTGATCGACCTGCGGCTGGACGACGTGCGGCAGGAGATCGCCGTCTCCCTCTACGGAGAGGTGCAGAAGGAGGTCGTCCAGGCGACGCTGGCGGACGACTTCGGCGTCGAGGTGACCTTCGAGGAGACCACGACGATCCACATCGAGCGGCCGGTGGGCACGGGCGCGGCCGCCGAGGTCATCCACACCGGCTCCAACCCCTTCCTGGCGACCGTGGGACTGCGCGTCGACCCGGCACCGACGGGCAGCGGGGTGGCGTTCGGTCTGGAGGTCGAACTCGGCTCCATGCCCTACGCCTTCATCCGGGCCGTCGAGGAGACCGTCACCGAGACGCTGCGGCACGGCCTGTACGGCTGGCGGGTCGTCGACTGCACGGTCACCATGACGCACTCGGGTTACGCCGCTCGGCAGAGCCACGCGCACGCGGTGTTCGACAAGAGCATGTCGAGCACCGCCGGGGACTTCCGGGGCCTCACCCCGGTGGTGCTGATGCGCGCGCTGGAACAGGCGGGCACGGTCGTCTGCGAGCCGGTCCACCGCTTCACCCTCGACCTCCCCGAGCAGGCCTACGCCCGGGTGCTGCCCGTCCTCGCCCGGCTGGGCGCGGTGCCGCGCACCTCGGCGCCGCAGGGTGCGTCCTACGTCGTCGAGGGCGACGTCCCCGCATCGCAGGTGCACGCCCTGGAACGCCGACTGCCCGCCCTGACCAGCGGCGAGGGCGTGCTGGAGTACGTCTTCGACCACTGGCGGGAGGTACGCGGCGAGCCCCCGGCGCTGCCCGGGCACCGGAGGGACTGAGCGGTCCGGGGCACCACGCGCGGCGCCCGCGATGTGGTGCCCCGGGCCATGTCGCGGGCGTCGCACGGCTCCTACCGTCCGGCGCATGACCTTACTCAGAGCCGCACTCCACCGGGGCCGCCCGCGTGCCGCCCTGCTCGCCGTCCTCGTGGCGCTCCTCGCCGCCCTCGTCCCCGTCCGTCCCGCCCACGCCGCCGGCGCGATCGAGGAGGTGACGGGCTTCGGCAGCAACCCGGGCGCGCTGCGGATGTACCGCTACGTCCCCGCCGGGCTGCCGCAGGGCCGGCCGGTCGTCGTCGCCCTCCACGGCTGCACCCAGAACGCCCAGGGGTACGGCGCCCAGAGCGGCTGGACCGCCCTGGCGGACCGCTGGGGCTTCTCCGTGGTGCTGCCCGGGCAGACCTCGGCCAACAACCTCAGCCAGTGCTTCAACTGGTTCCAGACCGGCGACATCGCGCGCGGCCAGGGCGAGGCCGCCTCCATCCGGCAGATGACCGACCGTCAGATCGCGGACGCCGGCGCGGATCCGTCCCGGGTGTACGTCACCGGGCTCTCCGCGGGCGGCGCGATGACCGCGGTGATGATGGCGGCCTATCCCGACGTGTACGCCGCGGGCGGCGTGGTCGCCGGGCTGCCGTACGGCTGCGCGCAGGCGGCGGGTTCGCCGTACGTGTGCATGTACGTCGGCGCGACGCAGACCCCCGCGCAGTGGGGCGCCCGGGTCCGCGCCGCCTTCCCCTCGCACGCGGGCCCGTGGCCGCGGCTGACCGTCTTCCAGGGCACCGCCGACTACACGGTCAAGCCCGTCAACATGGACGACCTCGTACGGCAGTGGACGGATGTGCACGGCGCCGACCAGACCGCCGACGTCTCCGACACCGTGGCGGGCTTCCCGCACCGGACGTACAAGGACGCCTCGGGCGCCGCCGTCGTCGAGACGTACAGCATCACGGGCATGGGCCACGGCCAGCCCGTCGACCCGGGCAGCGGGGCGGCCCAGTGCGGCACGGCGGCCGCCTACATGCTCGACGTCAACCTCTGCGCGGCGTACCGGCTCGGGACGGGCTGGGGCCTGGGCTGAGCGGGAGGGGGTGACGGGGCGCGCGCCGGCCCGCCCCGTCACTCCGTGGCCATCGCCGCCAGGCGGGTCACGGTGTTCCAGTTGCGGGCCGTGGCCGTCAGGCCCAGGCGCTTCTCCCACAGCGTGTGGGACAGCCGGGTCTTCTGCACCCCGCCCGGGCAGTGCACGTAGATCTCGCGCTCGCCGGGGCGGAAGTCGTCGGGCGCGTAGTCGGCCGGGTCGAGACCGGCGATCCGGTCCGGATCGACCGGCCCGGACAGGAAGGTGACCAGGAAGCGCGCGGGATCGACGCCCGTCATGTCGAACGGGTTGCGCTCGACGACCCCGGCGAGTGCGGTCGCCTCGCGGACGACGCACGGCACCTTCCGCCCGTCGAACGCGGCGGCGATGGCCGCCTCCAGCGCGTCCGCCAGCTTCCCCGGGTCGGCCTGCTCGTGCTCGAACAGGGCGTTGCCGCTCTGCAGATGGGTGCGCACGCAGGTGCCGCCGATCTCCTCCAGCAGCTGTCGCAGGTCCTGCATCGGGAGCCTGGTCGTCGCTCCGACGTTGATCCCGCGCAGGAGCGCCACGTATCCGGTCACCCCGCCACATTAACCGTCGCCTCGCCGGGCTTACCCACTTTCGGAGGACCACCGGCCCGGCGGAACGGTTCGGCACCGGGCGCCGCCGCTACGTTCGCGTCCATGAGCACGAAGCGTGACCGCCCGGTCGTCACCGAACTGCGGCTCTCCGCCTTCAAGTCGCATCGCGGCGCGAGCTTCCCGCTCGGGCCGCTCACCCTGCTGGGCGGCGCGAGCGGGACCGGCAAGTCCAGCGTCCTGGAGGGCCTCGGCCTGCTCGGCCGGCTCGCCGCGGGCGAGGAACTGGCGACGGCGTTCGACGGCGTGCGCGGGGGAGTGGCGGCCTGCGTGCCCCACGCGGCCCGGCCGGACGCGGAGGGGCGGCGCGGATTCCGCATCGGGTGCACGGTGGACGGCGCGGTCGGCCCCGTCGTGCTCGACGTCGCCGTGCAGACCGAACCCGAACTGCGCATCGTCGGCGAGCGGTTGACCGGCGCCGGGGAGACCCTGCTCGCCACCGCGCTGCGCGACCCGGGACGGCGCACGGTCCAGGCGGCCTGGCACACGGCGGGGCTGGTCCCGGTGACCCGGGCCCCGCTGCCCGACGACCGGCTGGCCACCTCCCTGCTGCCGCTGCGCGTCGCGGGGACGACCGAGGGGCAGCGGCTGGTGCTCGCCGCCGCCGAGCAGACGGTGCTCGCGCTGCGCGGGGCGTTCCCCGTCGACCCCCGGCCGCACGCGATGCGGGAACCCGCGCGCGTGGCGGACGGCCTGCTCCGCGGCGGCTGCGACAACCTCTCGGCGGTGCTGCGCCGCACCCAGGGCGAGTGCCGTACGCGGCACGCGGCGCTGGTCGGTGCCCTGCGGGCGGTGTGCAGCCCGCCCGTCGAGGGCCTGACGGTGATCCCCGCGGGGGAGCCGGGGACGGGGGCGTACGCGGAGTCCGTACTCGCGGCCGTCGACCGGGGACCGCTGGGGCTGGTGCCGGTGGACCGGCTCGGCGACGGGGAGTTGCGCTTCCTCGCGCTGGCGCTGGTGCTGCTCACCGGGCCGGGCGTGCTGGAGGTGGACACCAGCGGCGAGGTGCCGGACGCCGTGCAGGTGCTCACGGTCTTGGCGGACGGACTGGACGCCGGTCTCGACCGGGCGCAGACGCGGCAGTTGCTGGCGCTGGCCGCCCTGGTCGCCGAGCGCGGCCACATCAGGCTGCTCGGCACGGTGCACGACCCCTCGGTGGCCGAGGGGGCGGACGGGGTCACCCTGCTGCGCCTCGGGAGCGCCGCGGCCGACCCGGAACGGGTGCCGGCCCAGGGGACGGGTCCGGACGCGCCGGACACCGGGGCCCCGCCGGCCGGGCAGGCCACGGCGCAGCACGCGGCGGCGATGGGGTAGACCTGCGGGTGTGACCGAGGATCTGCACGCGCTGCAGCGCAGGCTGGCCGCCTTCGCGGCCGCCCGGCGCTGGGAGCCGTACCACACGCCCAAGAACCTGGCCGTGGCCCTGAGCGTCGAGGCCTCCGAGCTCCTGGAGATCTTCCAGTGGCTCACGCCCGAGCAGGCGGCACGGGTCATGGAGGACCCCGACAGCGCCCACCGGGTACGGGACGAGGTGGCGGACGTGCTCGCGTACCTGCTGCAGTTCTGCGAAGTGCTCGGCGTCGACGTGCTCGAGGCGCTGTCCGCCAAGATCGACCGCAACGAGCTGCGCTTCCCGCTGCCGGGGGCCGGGGACTGAGGCGCGCGGCGGCGGGTGCGCCGCGGGTGCGGGGGTTCCGGTCAACCGCGCGTTCGCCCGTTGTCACGGGCGGGTGAGCGGGTTGTCCACAGGCGGGAACCGGCCACTTCCACCTCGCGTCACGATCCGTCACTCTGAGTGAGAAACGGGATCGACGGGGCGGAGACGGGGCGGAGGTGCGTCGTGATGGACGCGGTACGGCTGATCCGGGCCACGCGGGAGGCGCTGCGAAGCGGCGGGACCGAGCGTGAGCTGATGGCGGAGGCCTGGCAGGTGCAGGCGCTGACGGAGGCGGTCGGCAGCCACCTCGCCCTCCACGGGGCGCCCGAGCTGCGCACCCCCGGCTTCTCCGTCTGCGAGGCGGGCGGCAGGGCCTGCGGCGCCACGGGGCCGCCGGGGGTGGCCTCCGGGCCGTTGCGGGCGTCCCTGCTCACCGACGTGCGCGAGCCGGCCGGGACCTTGCGCGAACTGCGCGAGCTGCTGTCGGAGCTGGGCATGGCCCTGGTCTCGGTGGCCTGCACCGCCGAGAGCGAGACGGAGTACTGGCAGTGCATCGAGGCGGTGGACGCCGCCGACGAGTCCAAGGACCGGGTGGGTGTGCTCCTGCGCGCGGTCGAGGCGGGGCAGCGGGAGGGCGCATGAACGGCAAGCCTCCTGCGCGGGAATGGAGTTGGCGGATTGCCGTTGCCTCTGGTCGGAGAAGGTGCCACGCGCCACAGGTTGCCGATCGATTCGGACCGGAGAGGTGCAGGATGGAGTCATGGATCTTCGAATCTTCACCGAGCCCCAGCAAGGGGCCTTGTACGACACCCTGCTCTCCGTCGCCAAGGCGACCGAGGAGCTCGGCTTTGATGCCTTCTTCCGGTCGGACCACTACCTCAAGATGGGCGACGCGGACGGCCTGCCGGGGCCGACCGACGCGTGGATCACCCTGGCCGGCCTCGCCCGCGAGACGAAGCGGATCCGGCTCGGCACCCTGATGACGGCCGCCACGTTCCGGCTGCCCGGTGTGCTCGCCATCCAGGTCGCGCAGGTGGACCAGATGTCGGGCGGCCGCGTCGAGCTGGGCCTGGGCGCCGGGTGGTACGCGGACGAGCACGCCGCGTACGGCATCCCCTTCCCGAAGGAGAAGTTCGCCCGGCTGGAGGAGCAGCTCGCCATCGTCACCGGGCTGTGGGGCACCCCGATGGGCGAGACCTTCGACTTCAAGGGCGCGCACTACACGGTGGAGAACTCGCCCGCCCTGCCCAAGCCGGCCCAGGCGAAGCTCCCCGTCCTCATCGGCGGGCACGGCGCCAGGCGCACCCCGCGGCTCGCGGCCCGCTACGCCGACGAGTTCAACCTGCCGTTCGGTTCGCTGGAGGACACCGCCCAGCAGTTCGCCCGGGTCCGGGAGGCCGCCGAGGCACACGGCCGGGGCAAGGACGAGATCGTGTACTCCAACGCCCTCGTCGCGTGCGTCGGCAAGGACGACGCCGAGGTCGCCCGCCGGGCCGCCACCATCGGCCGCGAGGTCGAGGAGCTCAAGGCCAACGGCCTCGCCGGGTCCCCTGCCGAGGTCGTCGACAAGATCGGCCGCTACGCCGAGCTCGGTGCCACCCGCTTCTACCTGCAGATCCTGGACCTGAGCGACCTCGGGCACCTGGAACTGATCGCCTCCGAGGTCCAGTCGCAGCTCGGCTGACCCCGGCACACCACCGCAAGGAGCACCCGCGATGCCCGCACCCCGCCGGCCCTTGGCGCAGGCCCTGGCCGAGTCCACCGTCGTCCTCGACGGCGGGCTGTCCAACCAGCTCGCCGACCAGGGCTGCGACCTGGCCGACGTGCTCTGGTCGGCCCGGCTGCTCGCCGACGCGCCGGAGCAGATCGAGGCGGCGCACACCGCCTACGTGCGGGCGGGCGCGCGGGTGCTCATCACCTCCAGCTACCAGGCGACCTACGAGGGCTTCGCCGCGCGCGGCATCGGGCGGCAGGAGGCGACCGCCCTGCTGCGCCGCAGCGTCGCCCTCGCCCGTGCCGCCGCCCGCGACCGCGACGACGTCTGGGTGGCGGCCTCCGTGGGACCGTACGGCGCCATGCTCGCGGACGGCAGCGAGTACCGGGGGCGCTACGGGCTGAGCGTCGCGGAACTGGAGCGCTTCCACCGGCCCAGGATCGAGACGCTGGCCGAGGCCGGTCCGGACGTCCTGGCGCTGGAGACCGTGCCCGACATCGACGAGGCGGAGGCGCTGCTGAGGATCGTCGCGGACCTCGGGGTGCCGGTCTGGCTGAGCTACACCGTCGCCGGCGCGACGACCCGGGCGGGCCAGCCGCTGGAGGAGGCGTTCCGGATCGCGGCGGACGCGGACGCGGTGATCGCCGTCGGCGTCAACTGCTGTGACCCGGCGGACGCCGCCCTGGCGGTGGAGACGGCGGCGGCGACCGTGGACCGTCCCGTGGTCGTCTACCCCAACAGCGGCGAGATCTGGGACGAACGGGCCCGCGACTGGGGCGGCGGCTCCGTCTTCGACCCGGCGCTTGCGTCCGGCTGGCAGCGGGCCGGTGCCCGGCTCATCGGGGGATGCTGCCGGGTCGGCCCTGCGCAGATATCCGCCCTCGCCCGCGCACTCACCCCTCAGCCGGGGAAAACCGCTGTTCGGAGCGGGGACGGGCAGGCGATACTCAGGCGGTGTTCCTGACGATAACGACCACCGGCAGCGGCGGCATGCCCGCCACGGACCTCGGCTTCCTGCTGCACAAGCATCCGGAGAAGGCCCAGGTCTTCTCGACCTCCTACGGCGACGCCCATGTCTTCTACCCCATGGTGTCCGAGCAACGGTGCACGGCCGCGCTGCTGCTGGAGGTCGATCCGGTGGCGCTCGTGCGGCGTGGCAAGGGCAAGGGCCGGGGCGGAGCCCCGGACTCCGCTCTCGGCCACTACGTCAACGACCGGCCGTACGCCGCCTCGTCGCTGCTCGCGGTCGCCCTCCGCACGGTGTTCGCCAGCGCCCTGAGGGGCGTCTGCGACGCCCGCCCCGAGCGGGCCGCACAGCCGCTGCCGCTGCGGATCGAGATCCCCGCCGTGCCCGCGCGCGGCGGTGCCGCCCTCGTCCGCCGGCTGTTCGAGCCGCTGGGCTGGACCGTGGAGGCCGAACCGGTCGCGCTGGACGAGCGGTTCCCCGAGTGGGGCGAGTCGCGCTACGTGCGGCTGGCCCTGGAGGGCGAGCTGCGGCTGTCCGAGGCCCTGCGGCACCTGTACGTGCTGCTCCCGGTCCTGGACGACGCCAAGCACTACTGGGTGTCGCCCGACGAGGTCGACAAGCTGCTGCGCATGGGCGACGGATGGCTCGCCGGCCACCCGGAGCAGCGGCTGATCACCAGCCGCTACCTCGCCCGCCGCTGGTCGCTGACCCGGCAGGCCATGGAGCGGCTGGAACTGGCCCGGCTCGCCGAGGCCGACGACAGCGAGGCCGAGGAGCTGGACAACGCCGTCGACGAGGAGGTGGACACCGAGGAGAAGCCGCTGCCCCTGGCGGTGCAGCGCCGCGAGGCGATCCTGGCGGAGCTCCGCGACGCCGGGGCGAGCCGGGTCCTCGACCTAGGCTGCGGTCAGGGCCAGCTGGTCGGCGCGCTGCTGAAGGACGTCCGCTTCACCGAGGTCCTCGGCGTCGACGTGTCGGCCCGGGCCCTGGGCGAGGCGGCGCGGCGACTGCGGCTGGACCGCATGGGCGAGCGGCAGTCCTCCCGCGTCCGGCTCGTGCAGGGTTCCCTGACGTACACCGACGCCCGCCTCAAGGGCTACGACGCCGCGGTGCTCAGCGAGGTCGTCGAGCACCTCGACCTGCCCCGGCTCCCCGCCCTGGAGTACGCCGTCTTCGGTGCGGCACGACCCGCGACCGTGGTCGTGACCACGCCGAACGTCGAGTACAACGTGCGCTGGGAGACGCTGCCCGCCGGGCACGCCCGGCACGCGGACCACCGCTTCGAGTGGACGCGGGCGGAGTTCCGCTCCTGGGCGGAGCAGGTCGCCGGACGGTACGGCTACGGCGTGCGGTTCGTCCCCGTCGGCCCCGACGACCCCGAGGTCGGCCCGCCCACCCAGATGGCAGTTCTCACGATGACCGCGAAGGAGGTCACGTCCGCATGACCGGCAAGCGCACCCTCCCGGTGACCGACCTTTCCCTCGTGGTCCTGATCGGCACCACCGGCTCCGGCAAGTCCACCTTCGCCCGGCGCCACTTCAAGCCCACCGAGGTGATCTCCTCGGACTTCTGCCGCGGCCTGGTCAGCGACGACGAGAACGACCAGGGCGCCAGCGGCGACGCCTTCGACGTGCTGCACTACATCGCGGGCAAGCGGCTGGCCGCCGGCCGGCTCACCGTCGTCGACGCCACCAGCGTGCAGCAGGAGAGCCGCCGCCAGCTCGTCCGGCTCGCCCGCGAGTACGACGTGCTGCCCATCGCGATCGTCCTCGACGTCCCCGAGCAGGTCTGCATCGAGCGGAACGCGTCCCGTCCCGACCGCGCCCACCTGCCCCGGCACGTCGTGCAGCGCCAGCAGCGCGAGCTGCGCCGCTCCCTGCGGCAGCTGGAGCGCGAGGGCTTCCGCAAGGTGCACGTCCTGCGCGGCACCGAGGAGGTCGAGGCGGCCGAGGTCGTGCTGGAGCGCCGCTACAACGACAAGCGCGAGCTCACCGGCCCGTTCGACATCATCGGTGACATCCACGGCTGCAGCTCCGAGCTGGAGACCCTGCTCGGCAAGCTGGGCTACGTCGACGGCGTGCACCCCGAGGGCCGCACGGCCGTCTTCGTGGGGGACCTCGTCGACCGCGGCCCCGACAGCCCCGGCGTGCTGCGCCGCGTCATGGGCATGGTCGCCGCAGGCAGCGCCCTGTGCGTGCCCGGCAACCACGAGAACAAGCTGGGCCGCTGGCTGAAGGGCAAGAAGGTCCAGCACACCCACGGCCTCGCCGAGACCATCGAGCAGCTGGAGAAGGAGGACGAGAAGGACCCCGCCTTCCGCGAGCAGGTGCGCGAGTTCATCGAAGGACTCGTCAGCCACTACGTCCTCGACGGCGGCAAGCTGGTCGTCTGCCACGCCGGCCTGCCCGAGAAGTACCACGGCCGCACCTCCGGCCGGGTCCGCTCGCACGCCCTGTACGGCGACACCACCGGCGAGACCGACGAGTTCGGCCTGCCCGTGCGCTACCCGTGGGCCGAGGACTACCGCGGCCGCGCCGCCGTCGTCTACGGCCACACACCCGTGCCGAGCACCTCGTGGATCAACAACACGATCTGCCTCGACACCGGCGCCGTCTTCGGCGGGCGGATGACCGCCCTGCGCTGGCCCGAGCGCGAGATCGTCGACGTCCCCGCCGAGCGGGTCTGGTACGAGCCGGCGAAGCCGCTCGCGAGCCAGGCCCCCGGTGGGCAGGACGGGCGGCCGCTCGACCTCGCCGACGTCGCCGGCCGCCGTGTCGTGGAGACCGTGCACCACGGCCGGGTCGCCGTCCGTGAGGAGAACGCGGCCGCCGCGCTGGAGGTCATGAGCCGCTTCGCGGTCGACCCGCGGCTGCTGATGTACCTGCCGCCGACGATGTCGCCGTGCGCGACCTCGCAACGGGAGGGTTACCTGGAGCACCCGCACGAGGCGTTCGCCGCCTACCGCGCGGACGGCATCGGCCAGGTGCTCTGCGAGGAGAAGCACATGGGCTCCCGCGCCGTGGCGCTGGTGTGCCGCGACGCGGAGAGGGCCGCCGAGCGCTTCGGGGTCACCGGCGGCGTGACGGGCGCCCTGCACACGCGCACGGGCCGTCCGTTCTTCGACGACCCGGCCGTCACCGAGCAGGTCCTGGACCGGCTGCGGGCCTCGGTCACCGCCGCCGGGCTCTGGGAGGAGCTGGGCACGGACTGGCTGCTGCTCGACGCCGAGCTGCTGCCCTGGTCGCTGAAGGCCACCGGCCTGCTGCGCAAGCAGTACGCCGCCGTGGGCGCCGCCTCCGGCGCGGTCTTCCCGGGCGCGATCGCCGCCCTGGAATCCGCCGCCGCGCGCGGCACCGACGTGGCGGGCCTGCTGGAGCGGCAGCGCGGGCGGTCGGCCGACGCCGCCGCCTTCACCGAGGCGTACCGGCGCTACTGCTGGACGACCGAGGGCCTGGACGGGGTGCGTCTCGCGCCGTTCCAGATCCTGGCCGCCCAGGGCCGCAGTCTCGCCGCGCTCGCGCACGACGAGCAGCTGGCGCTCATCGACCGCATGGTCGCCGCCGACCCGACGGGGCTGCTCCAGGAGACCCGCCGGCTGCTGGTCGACACCCGCGACGAGGAGTCGGTGGCTGCCGGTACGCAGTGGTGGCTGGAGCTGACCTCCGCCGGCGGCGAGGGCATGGTCGTCAAGCCGCTCCAGGCCCTGGTGCGCACCGAGGACGGCAACCGGCTGGTCCAGCCCGGCATCAAGTGCCGCGGCCGGGAGTACCTGCGGATCATCTACGGTCCCGAGTACACCCGGCCCGACCAGCTGGCCAGGCTCCGCTCCCGCGCCCTGGGCCACAAGCGCTCCCTCGCGCTGCGCGAGTACGGCCTGGGCCTGGAGGCGCTGGACCGGCTGGCCGCGGGCGAGCCGCTGTGGCGCGTGCACGAGGCGGTCTTCGCCGTCCTGGCGCTGGAGTCCGAGCCGGTGGACCCCCGGCTGTGACGGGCGGGGGGCGGGCACCCGGGTGCCCGCCCCTCCCTGGCGGTAAACCCTTGCCAAGTGGGAATGTCTAGCTCCATGGCATTCCATGTGGACTCCGAGGCAGGGCGGCTGCACCGCGTCATCCTCCACCGCCCCGACCTGGAGCTGAAAAGGCTCACGCCGTCGAACAAGGACGCCCTGCTCTTCGACGACGTCCTGTGGGTGCGCCGGGCCCGTGCCGAGCACGACGGCTTCGCCGACGTGCTGCGCGACCGAGGCGTGGCCGTGCACCTCTTCGGTGACCTGCTGCGCGAGACGCTGACCCTGCCCGAGGCCCGGCGCATGGTGCTGGACCGGGTCTTCGACGAGAAGGAGTACGGCCCGGTGGTCACCGACCACCTGCGCGCCGCCTTCGACGAGCTGTCCGCGGCCGAGCTGACCGAGGCCCTGGTGGGCGGCATGACCAAGCGGGAGTTCCTGGCCCGTTTCGCGGAGCCGACCTCGGTCCGCTTCCACGTGACGGACCTGGACGACTTCCTGGTCAACCCGCTGCCCAACCACATCTTCACCCGGGACACCTCGGCCTGGGTCTACGACGGGGTCAGCATCAACGCGATGCGCTGGCCGGCCCGCTGGCACGAGACGATCCACTACGAGGCGATCTACCGCCACCACCCGCTCTTCGCGGGCGGCTCCTTCCACGTGTGGTCCGAGGGCCAGGCGGCCTACCCCTCCACCATCGAGGGCGGCGACGTCCTGGTGATCGGCAACGGCGCCGTCCTCATCGGCATGAGCGAGCGCACCACCCCGCAGGCCGTGGAGATGCTGGCCCAGCGCCTGTTCAACGCCGGGTCGGCCACCACGATCGTGGCCCTCGACATGCCCAAGCGCCGTGCCTTCATGCACCTGGACACCGTGATGACGATGGTCGACGGCGACACCTTCACCAAGTACGCGGGCCTGGGCATGCTGCGCTCGTACACCATCGAGCCCGGCGCGGGGGAGCGCGACCTGAAGGTCACCGACCACCCGCCGGAGCACATGCACCGGGCCATCGCGGCGGCCCTGGGCCTGGACGACATCCGCGTGCTCACCGCGACCCAGGACGTCCATTCCGCCGAGCGCGAGCAGTGGGACGACGGGTGCAACGTGCTCGCGCTGGAGCCGGGCGTCGTGCTGGCGTACGAGCGCAACGTCACCACGAACACCTTCCTGCGCAAGCGAGGCATCGAGGTCATAGAGATCCCCGGGAGCGAACTGGGGCGCGGCCGCGGCGGTCCGCGCTGCATGAGCTGCCCCATCGAGCGGGACCCGGTCTGACGGGGCGATCCGTGGGCCGGGTTCGGGCTGTATAAGGATGCGTCTATTCGTATAGACTTCCATGGTCTCGGCGCACTCATGTTCGGCACCCGGCCGACCCCGACCTAGGAGCCCCCATGGCCATCGACCTCACGGGCCGCCACTTCCTCAAGGAGCTGGACTTCGCCCCCGAGGAGTTCCGCGGGCTGGTGGACCTGGCCGCCGAGCTGAAGGCGGCCAAGAAGGCGGGCACCGAGGTCCGGCGGCTCGCCGGCCGGAACATCGCCCTGATCTTCGCCAAGACCTCCACCCGCACCCGCTGCGCCTTCGAGGTCGCCGCGGCCGACCAGGGCGCGTCCACGACCTACCTGGACCCGGCCGGCTCCCAGCTCGGCCACAAGGAGTCGGTGAAGGACACCGCCCGCGTGCTCGGCCGGATGTACGACGGCATCGAGTACCGCGGGACGGGCCAGGAGGTCGTCGAGGAACTGGCAGCCCACGCCGGGGTGCCGGTGTGGAACGGCCTCACCGACCAGTGGCACCCCACCCAGATGCTCGCCGACGTGCTCACCATGGCCGAGCACTCCCGTTCCCCGCTGGGGGAGACCGCCTACGCCTACCTCGGCGACGCCCGCTCCAACATGGGCAACTCGCTGCTGGTCACCGGAGCCCTCCTCGGCATGGACGTCCGCATCGCCGCCCCGGAGCAGCTGTGGCCGGACGACGGCGTCGTCGCCGAGGCGCGGCGCCTCGCGGAGGTCACCGGCGCCCGCGTCACCCTGACCGAGGACGTCGCCGAGGGGGTCGCCGGCGCGGAGTTCGTCCACACCGACGTCTGGGTGTCCATGGGCGAGCCCGCCGAGGTGTGGGACGAGCGCATCGCGCTGCTGAAGCCGTACGCCGTGACCGCGGACGTGCTGCGGGCCACCGGCCGCCCCGACGCGAAGTTCATGCACTGCCTGCCCGCCTTCCACGACCTGGGCACGACCTTGGCCCGGGAGATCCACGAACGGCACGGGCTGACCTCGCTGGAGGTCACCGACGAGGTATTCGAGTCGGCGTACTCCATCGTCTTCGACCAGGCCGAGAACCGGATGCACACCATCAAGGCCGTCCTCGTCGCCACGCTGGCAGGCATGTGAGGCGCCGCGCATATCGCGCACTCGTGACGGCGGTCACGAAGGAGTGATAACTTCGCGGTGTTGGCAAGCCTGCCTCCCCCGCGAAGGAGGACGTGCCCATGAGCCCCTACCGAGGCTCCGCAGGCCGGACCGAGGAATGGCGGCACCTGCGCGTCGAGCGCGCCGACGGCGTCGTCACCGTCACCCTCGACCGGCCCGACAAGCTCAACGCGCTCACCTTCGGCGCCTACGCCGACCTGCGCGACCTGCTCACCGAGCTGCCGCACCACGGCGACACCCGCGTGCTCGTGCTCGCGGGGGCCGGTCGCGGCTTCTGCTCCGGCGGGGACGTCGACGAGATCATCGGTGCCACCCTCGCCATGGGCGCGGGCCAGCTCCTGGACTTCACCCGCATGACCGGGCAGGTCGTCCGCGCCCTCCGCGAGGCCCCCTTCCCCGTCGTCGCCGCCGTCCACGGCGTCGCGGCCGGAGCCGGTTCCGTCATCGCCCTCGCCTCCGACTTCCGGATCGTCGAGCGCTCGGCCCGCTTCGCCTTCCTCTTTACCAAGGTCGGCCTCGCGGGCGCCGACATGGGCGCCGCCTACCTGCTGCCCCGCATCGTCGGCCTCGGCCATGCCACCCGGCTGCTGATGCTCGGCGATACCGTCGGCGCCGCGGAGGCCGACCGCATCGGCCTGGTCAGCGAGCTCGTCGACGACGGGCAGGCGGACGCGAGCGCCGCCGCCCTCGCCAAGCGCCTGGCGGCCGGTCCCGCGCTGGCGTACGCGCAGACCAAGGCCCTGCTCACCGCGGAGCTCGACATGCCGCTCGGCGCCGCCGTGGAGATGGACGCCGCGACCCAGGCGCTGCTGATGACCAGCGAGGACTACGCCGAGTTCCACGCCGCGTTCACCGACAAGCGCAGCCCCAACTGGAAGGGCCGTTAGCCGTGCGGGTGGCCATCATCGGCGGCGGCCCCGGCGGGCTCTACGCGGCCGCACTGCTCAAGCGCCTCGACCCGGAACGTGAGATCACGGTCTGGGAGCGCGGCTCGCCGCAGGACACCTTCGGCTTCGGCGTCGTGCTGTCCGACGAGACGCTCGGCGGCATCGAGCACGCCGACCCGGTCGTCTTCCGCGCCCTGGAACGGGGGTTCACCCGCTGGGACGACATCGACGTGCGCCACCGCGGCCGTGCCGTCACCTCCGGCGGCCACGGCTTCGCGGCGGTGGACCGGCGCACGCTGCTGGCGGTCCTCCACGACCGCTGCCGCGAGCTCGGCGTGACCGTCCGCAGCCGCGAACTCGCCCCGGCCGCCGAACGGCTGGCCCGCGACCACGACCTGGTCATCGCCGCCGACGGCGCGGGCAGCGCCACCCGCGGGGCCCACGCCGCCGTCTTCCGCCCCACCCTCACCGGCCACCGCTGCCGCTACATCTGGCTCTCCACCGACCTCGTCCTGGACGCCTTCCGCTTCGAGATCGCCGAGACCGAGCACGGCGTGATGCAGGCCCACGGCTATCCGTACCGGCCGGACGCGAGCACCTTCATCGTCGAGATGCGCGAGGACGTCTGGCAGCGCGCCGGGCTGGACCGGCTGGACGAGGCCGAGTCGATCGCCCGCTGCGAGAAGATCTTCGCCGACGCCCTGCACGGCCACGGCCTGCGCGGCAACCGATCCCGCTGGATCGCCTTCACCACCGTCGTCAACGAGCGCTGGCGGCACGGGAACATCGTGCTCCTCGGCGACGCCGCGCACACCGCGCACTTCTCCATCGGCTCCGGCACCAAGCTCGCCATGGAGGACGCCCTCGCCCTCGCCGCCTGCCTGCACGAGCAGCCCGGCGTCCCCGAGGCGCTCGCCGCCTACGAGGCCGAGCGCAAGCCGGTCGTCGCCAGCACGCAGCGCGCCGCGCGGGCCAGCCTGGAGTGGTTCGAGCACCTGGAGCAGTACACCGCCCAGCCGCCCCGGCAGTTCGCCTTCAACCTGCTCACCCGCAGCCGCCGGGTCACCCACGACAACCTGCGGCTGCGCGACGCGGAGTTCACCGCCTCCGTGGAGCGGGAGTTCGGCACCGGGCCGGACACCCCGCCGATGTTCACCCCCTTCACCCTGCGCGGGCTGACCCTGCGCAACCGGGTCGTCGTCTCGCCGATGGACATGTACTCCGCCACCGACGGCACCCCCGGCGACTTCCACCTCGTCCACCTCGGCGCCCGTGCCCTCGGCGGCGCCGGCCTGGTCATGACCGAGATGGTCTGCGTCAGCCCCGAGGGCCGCATCACCCCCGGTTGCGCGGGCCTGTGGAACGACGGGCACGAGGACGCCTGGCGCCGCGTCACCGAATTCGTGCACGCCCGGCCCGGGGCCGCGATCGGCCTCCAGCTCGGCCACAGCGGCCGCAAGGGCTCCACCCGGCTGATGTGGGAGGGCATCGACCAGCCGCTCCCGGAGGGCAACTGGCCGCTCGCGGCCCCCTCCCCGCTGCCGTACCACCCCCACGTGAGCCAGGTCCCGCACGCCCTGGACGCCGAGGGGCTCGCCGCGATCCGCGAGCAGTTCGCCGCCTCCGCCGCGCGCGGCGCGCGCGCCGGGTTCGACCTGCTGGAACTGCACTGCGCCCACGGCTACCTGCTCTCGTCCTTCCTCTCCCCGCTCACCAACCGGCGCACCGACGCCTACGGCCGCGACCTGACCGGACGGCTGCGCTTCCCCCTGGAGGTCTTCGACGCCGTCCGCGAGGTCTGGCCCGCCGACCGCCCGATGACCGTCCGCATCTCCGCCACCGACTGGGCCGAGGGCGGTACGACCGCCGACGAGGCGGTCGAGATCGCCCGGGCCTTCGCCGCCCACGGTGCCGACGCCATCGACGTCTCGACCGGCCAGGTCGTCGCCGACGAGGCCCCCGACTTCGGCCGCTCCTACCAGACCCCCTACGCCGACCGGATCCGCAACGAACTCGGGGTGCCCGTCATCACGGTCGGCGCCATCTCCTCCTGGGACGACGTCAACTCCCTGATCCTCGCGGGCCGCGCCGACCTGTGCGCGCTCGCCCGCCCCCACCTCTACGACCCCAACTGGACGCTCCACGCCGCCGCCGAACAGGACTACTCCGGCCCCGGCGCCCCCTGGCCCCTCCCGTACCAGGCGGGCAGCCGACGACCGCCCACGGGCCGCACGGACGCCCCCCGTCCCCGGCTCACGCTGGATGTGTGAGAGGCGGCCGCCTCAGCCGAAGACGGAGGTGTCGAGGGCGAACGCGAACGGCTCGGGGAGGTCGAGCTCCTTGCCGAACAGCACCCGGACGTCCTGGCGGTAGTCCTCGGCGTCCGGCTCGCTGTACAGGGTGACCGTGCCCTCGGTGCGGTCCACCGGCAGGTGGAACGGGATGCCGGCGGCGGCGTGGCCGCGTCGCTTCGGGCCGCGATCCTTGTCCGGGCGGGAGGACGTCACCTCGACGGTCATCACGACGCCGTCCGCATCTGCCCACGAGTCGAGACCGCGGAAGAAGCGCCGGGGGGCCACGGATGCGTCGGGGACGAAGCGGTGCCCCGCCGGGTGGCGCGGGCGTACATCCTGCCAACGATCACCGGAGGAGGGCGGTCACGCCGTGGGGCCGGCGGACCGCGCGAACTCCGCCCCCGCGTCGCGCAGCCGCGCGTGCAGGCCCTCGAAGACGGCGGCGGCGCGGCCGCCCGGCCAGTCGGGCGGGAGGAGGGCGGGCGTCAGGCCCGGGTCGGCGTAGGGGAGGCGGCGCCAGGAGTCGAGGGCGCGCAGGTAGTCCGCGAAGGCTTCCTGCGGCGGGGTCGCCTCCCGGGCGGCCCAGGCGCGCAGCACGGGCTCGTGGGCGTCGAGGAAGGCGTGGTGGCGCTCGGCGACCGCGTCGAGGTCCCACCAGCGGCGCACGGCCGCGGCCGTCGGCTCGAAGCCGAGGTGGGTGCCGGTGAAGAGGTCGACGTAGGTGTCCAGGCCGAGCCGGCGCAGGGTGTGCAGGGCCTCCTCGTGGAGGCGGGCGGGCGCGATCCACACGCCCGGGGCGGCGGTGCCGAAGCCCAGCCGGGCCAGGCGGGAGCGGAGCAGGTGCCGCTTGTGGCGCTCGCTCTCCGGCACGGAGAAGACCGCGAGCACCCACTCCTGGTCCCCGGCTCCGCCGGCCGGGTGACCGTAGATGCGGCGGTCGCCGTCGGCGAGCAGCTGCCGGGCGTCCTCGGACAGGGCGTAGCCCGCGGCGCCGGAGACGCGGTCCGGCTCCAGCAGGCCGCGGCGCTTGAGCCGGGAGACCGCCGAGCGTACCGACTGCGGGTCCACGTCCACGGCGCCCATCAGCCGGATCAGCCCGGCGACGGGTATCCGCCCGTCCCAGGCCTCGGCCCGGCCGTAGGCGCCGAAGAAGGTCACGATCAGCGAACTGGGGGTGTGCTCGGTCACGCGATCACTGTAGGTCGCGCAGCCGGAAGCGCTGCAGTTTCCCGGTGGGAGTGCGGGGCAGGGCGTCGAGGAAGGCGATCTCGCGGGGGCACTTGTAGCTCGCGATCTCCTCCCGGGTGAAGGCGCGCAGCGCCTCGACCGTGTGCTCGTCGCGCGGGGGGCCGTCCCGCAGCACGACGAAGGCCCGGACGATCTGGCCGCGCTGGTCGTCCGGCACGCCGATGACCGCGGCCTCCCGCACGTCGGGGTGGCGCAGCAGCGCCTCCTCGACCTCGGGGCCCGCGATGTTGTACCCCGACGAGATGATCATGTCGTCGGCTCGGGCCACGTAGCGGAAGTAGCCGTCCGGCTCGCGCACGTAGGTGTCGCCGGTGATGTTCCAGCCGTCGCGCACGTACTCCCGCTGCCGTTCGTCCGCCAGGTAGCGGCAGCCCGTGGGACCGCGCACCGCCAGCAGCCCCGGTTCGCCGTCCGGCACGGGGGACAGCGTCGCGGGGTCGACGACCCGGGCCTGGTAGCCCGGCACCGGCAGGCCCGTGGTGCCCGGCCGGATCACGTCGTCGGCGGCGGAGATGAAGATGTGCAGCAGCTCCGTGGCCCCTATGCCGTTGATGATCCGCAGCCCCGTCGACTCGTACCAGGCGTGCCAGGTCGCCTCGGGCAGGTTCTCGCCCGCCGACACGCAGCGCCGCAGCGAGGACAGGTCGCGGGTGCCGTGCGAGGCGAGTATGGCCCGGTAGGCGGTGGGCGCGGTGAACAGCACGGTCACCGCGTGCTCCGCGACGGCCCGGGCGAGCTGTTCGGGTCCGGCCTGCTCCAGCAGCAGCGCCGACGCCCCCACGCGCAGCGGGAAGACGACCAGGCCGCCCAGCCCGAAGGTGAAGCCCAGCGGCGGGCTGCCGGCGAACACGTCGGCGGAGGTCGGTCGCAGTATGTGCGCGGAGAAGGTGTCGGCGATCGCCAGCACGTCCCGGTGGAAGTGCATGCACCCCTTGGGCCGTCCGGTCGTCCCGGAGGTGAAGGCGATCAGCGCGACGTCGTCGGCCGAGGTCTCCACCGCGGGGAAGGGGTCCGGCCGGTCGGCCGCGAGCCGCAGCAGATCGTCCGGTGCCTCCCCGCCGTACGTGGCGATGCGCAGCCCGGGCGCCTCGCACTTGGCGAGGTCGTCGACCGCGCGGATGTCGCACAACGCGTGCCGGACGGCGGCGATCTCGCAGATCGTCGCCAGCTCGTGCGGGCGGTGGGCCGCGAGCACGGTCACCGCGACCGCGCCCGCCTTCATGACGGCGAACCAGCACGCCACCAGCCACGGCGTGGTGGGGCCGCGCAGCAGCACGCGGTTCCCGGGCACCACCCCGAGCTCGTCGGTCAGCACGTGCGCGATGCGGTCGGAGGCGGCGCGCAGGTCCGCGTACGACCAGACCTCACCGCCCGGCATCCGCAGGCAGGGCGCCCCGGGCAGGCCGGCGGCAAGGAGTTCGGTGCCGCAGTTGAGCCGGCCGGGATAGGCCAGCTCGGGGAGGTCTTGGGTCAGGACGGGCCACTGGTCACGCGGCGGGAGGTGATCCCGCGGGAAAGTGTCCACGTGTGCTGATGGCAGCAGGTCCATGGCGGGTTCGCCCCTCGTTGGCACCTGGTTGCGGGCGGATTCAGCGTAACGTGTTTGTGACGGCAGTCAACGGTACGCGATACGGGAGGTGCCGCGTGGCATCGTTCGCGCTGGACCCGGAACAGCTCAAGTGGTGCGCACAGGTCCGTGATTGGGCCGCCGAACGGCTCCGGCCGCTGGCGGGGTCCGGCGAACCCGGGCGGGTCAACCGGCCGCTGCTCGCCGCCCTCGGCGAACTCGGCCTGCTGGGGCGCCTCTTCCCCGGCACCGCCCTCGAGCTGTGCCTGCTCCGGGAGTCCCTGGCCCGGGAGTGCACCGAGGCGGAGACCGCGCTCGCCCTGCAGGGCCTGGGCGCCCACCCCCTGCTGGAATCCCCCGAACTGGCCGCCCGCTGGATCCCGCGGGTCGTCTCCGGCGAGGCCGTCGCGGCCTTCGCGCTCACCGAGCCGGGCGCCGGTTCCGACGCGGCCGCCCTCGAACTGGCCGCGGAGCCCGCGCCGGACGGCGGCTGGCGGCTCACCGGCGAAAAGTGCTGGATCTCCAACGCCCCCGAGGCCGACATCTACACGGTCTTCGCCCGGACCGCCCCCGGCGCCGGGGCCCGCGGCGTCACCGCCTTCGCCGTCCCCGCCGACCGCCCCGGGCTCGGCGGCGAACACCTCGACATGCTCTCCCCGCACCCCATCGGCCGGCTGCGCTTCGACGCCGTACCGGTCGGGCGGCACGACGTGATCGGCGAGGTCGACCGCGGCTTCCGGGTCGCCATGACCACCCTCAACCGCTTCCGGCCCAGCGTCGGTGCCTTCGCGGTCGGCATGGCGCAGGCCGCCCTCGACGCGGCCACCGCCCACGCCGCCTCCCGCACCGCCTTCGGCGCGCCCCTGAAGGACCTCCAGGCCGTCTCCCACACCCTCGCCGAGATGGCCACCCGCACCGAGGCCGCCCGGCTGCTGGTCTACGCCGCCGCCGAGGCCTACGACTGCGGTGCCCCCGGCACCGCCCGCAGCTCCGCCATGGCCAAGCTCTTCGCCACCGAGACCGCCCAGTACGCCGTCGACGCGGCCGTCCAGATCCACGGGGCCCGCGCCCTGGAGCGCGGCCACGTCCTGGAACATCTCTACCGCGAGGTCCGCGCACCGCGTATCTACGAAGGTGCCACCGAAGTCCAGCGGTCGATCATCGCCAAGGAGCTCTTCGCATGACCCTCAACCGGATCAACCCGCCCGAGCTCTCCCCGCCCACCGGCTTCAGCCACGCCGTCACCGCCACCGGCCGCACCCTCGTCCTCCTCGCGGGCCAGACCGCCCTGGACTCCGGGGGCAAGGTCGTCGGGGACACCCTCCCCGCCCAGTTCGAGCACGCACTGATCAACCTGCTCACCGCCCTCCAGGCCGCCGGCGGCACCCCCGCCGACCTCGCCCGCCTCACCGTCCACACCACCGACGTGGCCGCCTACCGCGACCACGCGCCCGAACTCGGCCGCATCTGGCGCGCCCTGGCCGGCCGGGACTACCCGGCGATGGCGGTCATCGGCATCACCCGCCTGTGGGACGAGGAGGCCATGGTCGAACTCGACGGCCTCGCCGTGCTCACCTGACCCGGGGTCAGGAGGAACCCGGGGTGGGGGCCCGGCTCCGTACGTCGGCGGCGGCCGCCTGCGGCCGGCATCGCCGAGGGCAGTGCGCGGCCGCGCTGCCGTGGCGGTGGCTCGGATCCTGCGCGCCGCACGCGGGGAGCCGCAGCCACTGCGTCGCGGGGCGCGGGCCTTCACGACGGCGGTTGCCGCGCCATGACGCGCGTGTCCGCCTGGCGGCTGCCCAGGAGGACGGCCGGGACGGTCAGGGGGCTGTGCCGCAGGCCGGAGCCGCTCCGTACTGGCGGCGGGGGAGGCGCTGCTTGCGGCCGCGGCGCAGCCGGTGGGTGACCAGCGCCGACCGTGGCGGTGCGCGATTCCTGGCCGACGCCGGGCGCGCCGGGGAGCCGGGGGAGCCGCAGCCAATTCGTCGCGGGGCCCGGGCCGTTGCGACGGAAGCGGCCGACCCTCGTCGCCCGCGTCCGCCGGGTGGTTGCCCGCTGCGTTGCGGGCCAGGGCCGCCCCGCCGGCTGCGGCTGGTACGCCATGGGGCCCGGGCAAGGATCGCGGGCACGCCGTGCCCCCGCCTAGGCCGTGTCGTCAAAGTCCCGCCTGCCCAGCGGCGCCTGGCACGGCACCTCGCTGCGTTGTCGAATCGTCCGAGTAGCCCACTACGAGGA
>NZ_JARAVK010000126.1:0-26928 GCF_033792765.1 Streptomyces sp. PA03-6a
GTGGGGTGGTGGCGGGGGTGGTGCTCGGCGGTGCGGTGCGGTGCCGGCCCGGGACGGGTCACGGGCCGCTCACGGGGACTCCTCGACGGCGGCCGGCGTGGCCCGCCCGACGGCCGGTGCAGCCTCCCCGGGCGGCCCGGACGTGGGGCCGGGTTCCTTGACGGTGGGGTGGAGCGCGACCACGATGCGGTGCTCGCGACCGCCCTCGCCGTCCGCGTCGTGGTACTTGGCGATCAGCGCGCTCACCCCGCGGGTCAGCTCCTCCACGAACGCGGCCCGGTCGGCGGCGGAGGCGAAGCGCACCTCCCCGTCGAGGGCGTACGTCGCGAGCCGCTTGCGGGCCCTGGCCGCGCCGGTGATCAGGGTGCCGACGTCGCGGACGAGCCGGGCGGCGACGGCCAGCAGCCAGCGCGCGGACAGCTGGTCGCGGAAGCGCCCGGGGTCCGGCTGGACGGCGGCGAGCGCGAGCGGGGAGATCACGTACGAGGCCGCGGTGGCCCGCATCAGCCGTTCGGTGACGTTGCCCTTCCGGCGTTCGCCGGCCAGCTCGACCAGGCCGTGCGCCTCCAGCGTCCGCAGGTGGTAGTTCACCTTCTGCCGCGGCAGCCCGACCCGGGCGGCGAGCATGGCCGCCGACGCGGGCCCCTCCGCCAGCTCGGCGAGGAGGCGGGCCCGTACGGGGTCCAGCGTGGCGGCAGCGGCCGCCGAGTCCTCGATCACGCTCACGTCCAACATGGCCCCACCGTCTCACCGAAAAGTTTTTTTGTCCAGCCCATATTTCTTGTCGGTGAGTCGGGGACACCCGCCGGTAACGCCGGGGCCCGGGACGAAACACCGATTTCACCTGCCGCGCGAACGGACCTGACACCGCCGTGGGCCGTGTCCGCGCAGGTGACGCGGCGGAACGCCGGGGGCCCCAGCGCGTTACAGCGTGGTACTGCACCCCGCACCCCAGGGCTCCTAGTGTCAGCCGTCAAGCGGCCCGGAGTTCACCTTCGCGGCCCGCTCATTGCCGCGACGTCGGAGGGAAGACCGATGAGTCGAGTAGTGCGCGCCGCGCTCGTCCAGACGAAGTGGACCGGCGACAAGGAATCGATGACCGACCTCCACGAGCGGTACGCCCGCGAGGCGGCCGCGCAGGGGGCGCAGGTCATCGGCTTCCAGGAGGTGTTCAACGCCCCGTACTTCTGCCAGGTGCAGGAGCCCGAGCACTACCGGTGGGCGGAACCGGTGCCGGACGGCCCGACGATCGTGCGGATGCAGGCGCTCGCCAAGGAGCTCCGCATGGTGATGGTGGTGCCGGTCTACGAGGTCGAGCAGGCGGGCTTCTACTACAACACCGCCGCCGTGATCGACGCCGACGGCAGCTACCTCGGCAAGTACCGCAAGCACCACATCCCGCAGGTCAAGGGCTTCTGGGAGAAGTACTACTTCAAGCCCGGGAACCTGGGCTGGCCGGTCTTCGACACGGCCGTCGGCAAGGTCGGCGTCTACATCTGCTACGACCGCCACTTCCCCGAGGGCTGGCGGGCACTCGGCCTCGCCGGTGCCGAACTGGTCTACAACCCCTCCGCCACCTCGCGCGGGCTGTCCGCCTACCTGTGGCAGCTGGAGCAGCCGGCCGCGGCCGTCGCCAACGAGTACTTCGTCGCCGCCATCAACCGGGTCGGCCAGGAGGAGTACGGCGACAACGACTTCTACGGCACGTCCTACTTCGTCGACCCGCGCGGTCAGTTCGTGGGCGACGTCGCCTCCGACAAGGAGGAGGAACTCGTCGTGCGCGACCTGGACTTCGGGAAGATCGAGGAGGTCCGTCAGCAGTGGGCCTTCTACCGGGACCGCCGCCCCGACGCCTACGGCCCGCTGACCGAGGCCTGAGGGGAGGGAGGGAACCGGTGAGCCGAACCCTGATCCGCGGCGGACTGGTCATCACCGCCGCAGAGGAGGTCCACGCCGACGTCCTCGTCGAGGACGAGAGGATCGTCGCCCTCGCCACCACCGGCAGCACGGTCGCCGAGGGCTGGACGGCCGACACCGTGATCGACGCGACCGGGACGTACGTCATCCCGGGCGGTGTCGACGCGCACACCCACATGGAGCTGCCCTTCGGCGGCACCTTCGCCTCGGACACCTTCGAGACCGGCACCCGGGCCGCCGCCTGGGGCGGTACGACGACGATCGTGGACTTCGCCGTCCAGTCGGTGGGCGAGTCGCTGCGTGCCGGACTCGACGCCTGGCACGCCAAGGCCGAGGGCAACTGCGCCGTCGACTACGCGTTCCACATGATCGTGTCGGACGTCAACGAGAACAGCCTCAAGGAGATGGACCTCCTCGTCGACGAAGGGGTCACCTCCTTCAAGCTGTTCATGGCCTACCCCGGCGTCTTCTACAGCGACGACGGCAAGATCCTGCGGGCCATGCAGCGTGGCGCCGCCAACGGCGGCCTGGTCATGATGCACGCGGAAAACGGCATCGCCATCGACGTGCTGGTCGAGCAGGCGCTGGCCGCGGGCAAGACCGACCCCCGTTACCACGGCGAGGTCCGGCGGGAGTTGCTGGAGGCCGAGGCGACCCACCGCGCCATCCGGCTGGCCGAGGTGGCCGGTGCGCCGCTCTACGTCGTCCACGTCTCGGCCCAGCAGGCGGTCGCGGAGCTGGCGACGGCGCGCGACCGCGGGCTCAACGTCTTCGCCGAGACGTGCCCGCAGTACCTGTTCCTGTCCACGGACAACCTGGCGGAGCCGGACTTCGAGGGCGCCAAGTACGTCTGCTCGACGCCGTTGCGCCCCAGGGAGCACCAGGCGGAGCTGTGGAAGGGTCTGCGGACCAACGACCTGCAGGTGGTGTCCACGGACCACTGCCCGTTCTGCTTCGTGGGGCAGAAGGAGCTGGGCCGGGGTGACTTCTCGAAGATCCCCAACGGTCTGCCGGGGGTGGAGAACCGGATGGACCTGCTCCATCAGGCGGTGGTGGACGGGCACATCAGCCGGCGCCGGTGGATCGAGATCGCCTGCGCGACCCCGGCGCGGATGTTCGGGCTGTACCCGCGCAAGGGCACCATCGCGCCGGGTGCGGACGCCGACATCGTCATCTACGACCCGGGCGCGGAGCAGGTGATGTCCGCGCAGACCCACCACATGAACGTCGACTACTCGGCCTACGAGGGCAAGCACGTACGCGGCAAGGCCCGCACCGTGATGTCGCGCGGCACCGTCGTCGTCGACCAGGACCGCTACCTGGGCCGGGCCGGCCACGGCCGCTACCAGACCCGCGAGACCTGCCAGTACCTCGTCTAGCCACCCCAGGGAGCAGAGCTATGGATTTTGGTCTCGTCCTGCAGACGGACCCGCCCGCGTCGGGGGTCGTGGAGCTGATGCGGCGCGCCGAGCGCAACGGCTTCACCCACGGCTGGACCTTCGACTCCACGGTGCTGTGGCAGGAGCCGTTCGTCATCTACAGCCAGATCCTGGCCCGTACGGAGCGGATGGTCGTCGGCCCGATGGTCACCAATCCGGGCACCCGTACCTGGGAGGTGACCGCGTCCACCTTCGCCACGCTGAACGAGATGTTCGGCAACCGGACGATCTGCGGCATCGGCCGGGGCGACTCGGCGATGCGTGTGGCGGGCCGCAAGCCCAACACCCTCGCCCGCATCGAGGAGGCGATGCACGTCATCCGCGAGCTCGCCGAGGGCCGCGAGGCCGACCTCGGCGGCGGGACGGTGGTGAAGTTCCCGTGGGTGCGCCCCGGTGCGCGACTGCCGGTGTGGATGGCGGCGTACGGGCCGAAGGCGCTGGCGATCACCGGGGCGAAGGCGGACGGGTTCATCCTGCAGCTCGCCGACGTCTACCTGACCGAGTGGATGGTCAAGTCGGTCAGGGACGCCGCGGCCGCCGCCGGCCGGGACCCCTCGCAGGTCAAGGTCTGCGTGGCGGCCCCCGCGTACGTCACCGAGGACGACTCCCCGCAGGCGCTGGCCCACGCCCGCGAGCAGTGCCGCTGGTTCGGCGGCATGGTCGGCAACCACGTCGCCGACCTGGTGACCAGGTACGGCGAGGTGTCGAGCGCGGTCCCCCAGGAGCTCACGGATTACATCAAGGCCCGTGAGGGGTACGACTACTCGCACCACGGCCGCACCGGCAACCCCGACACCGCGTTCGTCCCCGACGAGATCGTCGACCGCTTCTGCCTCATCGGCACCGCCGAGCAGCACATCGAGAAGCTGCGCGCCCTGAAGGCCCTCGGTGTCGACCAGTTCGCCCTGTACGACATGCAGGACGCCAAGGAGTCCACCATCGACGTCTACGGCTCCACCGTCATCCCCGCGCTCCGCGGCTGATCCCGGGCCCGCCATCCCCCCGCACGGCACGTTCGATCCCCGTTCCCCGCCTCGAACGAAGGGGGCTGCCATGACAGCCACCGCTCCACCCCCCGCCGGAAGAGCCGGGGCCGACGGCCGCGTCGAGCTCTCGCCCGACGCCGTCCCGTCCGGCCCCTACGCCAACGAGGACCTGCTCCCCGTTCCGCTCGCCAAGCGGAAGTGGACCACGTACAACTTCACCGCGCTGTGGATCGGGATGGCGCACAACGTCGCCTCCTGGACCCTCGCCTCGGGCCTGGTCGCCCTCGGCATGGACTGGAAGCAGGCGGTGCTCACCATCGCCCTCGCCAACCTCATCGTGCTCGTGCCGATGCTGCTCACCGGCCACGCCGGTCCCAAGTACGGCATCCCGTTCCCGGTCTTCGCCCGCGCGTCGTTCGGGGTGCGCGGGGCCAACCTGCCCGCCCTGGTCCGGGCGGCGGTCGCCTGCGTGTGGTTCGGCATCCAGACCTGGATCGGCGGCTCCGGCATCTTCCTGCTCGCGGGGAAGCTCTTCGGCGACTCCTGGGCGACCGCCGGGACGATCGGCGGCTACCCGTGGACGCAGTGGCTCTCCTTCGTCGTCTTCTGGATCATCCAGGTCGCGATCATCGTGCGCGGCATGGACATGGTGCGGCGCTTCGAGAACTGGGCGGCCCCCTTCGTCATCGTCGGCGCGATCGCGCTGCTGATCTGGATGAGCGTGAAGGCCGGCGGCTTCGGCCCGCTGCTCGACCAGCCCTCCGCCCTCGGCTGGGGCGGTGACTTCTGGAAGGTCTTCTTCCCCGCCCTCATGGGCATGATCGGCTTCTGGTCGACCCTCTCCCTCAACATCCCCGACTTCACCCGCTACGCCGCCGGCCAGCGCGCCCAGCTGTGGGGCCAGTCCCTCGGACTGCCCACCACGATGACGCTGTTCGCGCTGCTGTCGGTGCTGGTGACCTCCGGCTCGCAGGCGGTGTACGGCGAGCCGATCTGGGACCCGGTGGCGCTGGCCGCCAAGCTCGACAACTGGGCCGCGGTGCTCTTCGCGTTGATCACGGTCCTGGTGGCCACCCTGTCGGTGAACATCGCGGCCAACGTGGTCTCGCCCGCCTTCGACCTGTCCAACATCGCGCCGCGCAGGATCAGCTTCCGCACCGGTGCGCTGATCACCGCGGTCGTGGGCGTCGTCATCTTCCCCTGGAAGCTGCTGGCCAGCCCGCAGGCGTACATCTTCACCTGGCTCGGCACCGTCGGCGGTCTGCTCGGCACGGTGGCCGGCATCCTCATCGCCGACTACTGGATCCTGCGCCGCACCCGGCTGGAACTGGCCGACCTGTACCGGACGGAGGGCCGCTACTGGTACGACGGCGGGTGGAACTGGCGGGCGCTGGCGGCGTTCGCGGTCGGCGGTGTCCTGGCCATCGGCGGCTCGCACTCCGGGCTCGACGCCAAGGGCGTCAAGCAGGGGCCGTTCCCCGTCGACGGGATGATCCCCTTCCTGAAGCCGCTCGCGGACTACGGGTGGGCCGTCGGCCTCGCCGCCTCCCTCCTCGTCTACCTCCTGCTCAGCCGTCTCGCGCCCGACCGCAGGAGCTGACCCCGCCGGTTCGTACAGGAGCCCGGGCCCGGTGTGCTCAGCGGCCGGACCCGGGCCCCGCGGCGCGCTGCGCCTCGTGCGCGAGCAGCGCCACGTACAGCGAGGTGAGCTGCTCCCAGTCGTCCAGGTCGATGCCGAGCAGCGACTCGATGCTCTGCAACCGCCGGTACAGGGCGGGCCGGCTGACGTGGTGCACCTGGGCGGCCGCCGACTTGTTGCGGCCCGTGGCCAGATAGGTGCGCAGCACCTCCAGCAGCGCCGGGTTCCCCAGCAGGGGCCCCAGCTCGCGCCCGATGAAGGCCTGCAGCTCCGGCTCGTCGCGCAGCAGGCGCACCAGGCCGCGCAACCGCACGTCGCGCAGCCGGGCCACCGGCGCGTCCGGCGGGCCGGCGACCGCCGCGTCCGCCACGTGCACCGCCTCGACGAAGGAACGGCGGACCTCGTCCAGCTCCCGGCAGCCGAAACCCGCGCCGGCCACCGCGGTACGGTGCCGCCCGGCGAGCTCCTCGTGCACCCGCACCGCCACCTTGTGCACGGCGGCGTCGGCGTCCTGACCGTACGGGATGCTCAGCAGGACCGCCGTGCCGGCCGAGCCGATCCGCGCCACCAGCCCGGCGACGCCGGGGTGTTCGGCCAGCACGTGCTCGATCAGCTCCGGCATGTCGTCCCGGCCCTCCGGCACCGCGCCGAGCGGGCGGACGACGACGGGCACGAAGGTGCGCCGGTTGACCGGGAGCCCCGCGGCGCGCACCCGGGTGACCAGCTGCTCGGGGCGGGCCGTGCCCGTCGCCAGGTCGTGCAGCAGCGACTCGGCGGCCTGGTCCTCCCAGCCCCGGTCCTGGTCACCGAGGAGGCGGTGCATGGCGAGCGCCTCGGAGGCACGGGCGCCCAGCACCCGGCCGAACTCCTCCGGGCCGTGGTAGCCGAAGAGCACCAGGCGCCCCCACTGCCGGCCCCGCGCCTCCAGCGGGGCGACGACCCAGCCGTCCGGGCCGACCGTCACCGCGCCGCTGCCGGCCAGTTCGGCCACCTGGCCGGAGACCCGCTCCCAGTCGCGCAGCAGGTCGTTGAGCGAGCCCTTGTCCCCGGCCGAGGCCAGCACGCGCTGCGCGAGGTTGACGACGACGGCCGGGCAGCCGCTGTGCGCCGCTATCTCGTCCAGGACCTGCTGGAGGCTGGCGCCGGAGAGGTTGAGCGCGGTCAGCGAGGAGCGGACCCGGTCGGAGAGGTCGAGCGCGGCGAACCGGCCGTGCACCAGCCGCGCGTGCACCTCCTCGGTGAGCCGCGCGAACGGTGCCGGCCGGTGCAGCACGATCAGCGGCACCCCGCAGCGCTCGGCGGCTCGCCGCATCGGCTCGGGCGTGGTGCGGAACGCCCGGCCGAGGCCCAGGACGACCGCCGCGACGTCGGCGCGCTGCATCGACTCGACGTACTCGCGCTGCGCCCGCTCGTCGCCCGCCAGCAGCAGCCCGGTGGTCAGCACCATCTCCCCGCCGCTGAGCATGACCCCGACGTCCAGCGCCTCGGCCACGTGCAGCCAGCGCACCGCGCGGTGCAGATGGGCGGAACCGGCCACGACCTCCGGCACCCAGGGCGTCACGAGGTCGAGGTCGAGGACGTCGCGCACGGTGAGCCGCCCCGCCGTGCTCGCCGGGGGTGTGTCCGGTCTGCCGTCGCTCACGCGCCCACGCCCGTCCCTCGTGCTGCCAGGGGTGGGAGTCTAGTCACCCGCACCCCGCCCGGGGCCGGTCCGCGCGGGGGATCAGAGGCCGTAGACGCGCCGGGCCGTTCCGGAGAAGACCTCCTGCCGCTCGCCGTCGTCCAGCGCGTCGGTGAGGGCGTGGGCGGCGTCGACCACCTCGGCGTACGAGGCGGCGAGCCGGCACACCGGCCAGTCGGAGCCGAACATCAGGCGGCCGGGCCCGAAGGCGTCGAGCACGGTGGCGGCGTAGGGCGCGAGGTCCGCCGTGCTCCAGGTGTCCCAGTCGGCCTCGGTGACCATGCCGGACAGCTTGCACACGGTGTTGGGCCGTGCGGCCAGCGACCGCAGGTCGTCGCTCCAGGGCCGCGTCCCGCCCTCGGAGATGGGCGGCTTGCCCAGGTGGTCGAGGACGAACACCAGCTCGGGCACGAGGCCGGCGGCGCGGGTCGCCGCGGGGAGCTGGCGGGCGAGCACCACCAGGTCGTAGACGAGCCCCGCGTCTGCCACCGCGCGCAGCCCGCGCAGCACGTCGGAACGGAGCAGCCACTCGGGGTCGGCTTCGCCCTGCACCTGGTGGCGGATCCCCACCAGGTGCTCGCCGCCCGGCAGTTCGCGCAGGGCCGCGAGCCGGTCCGCGACCGCGGGGTCCGTCAGGTCGGTCCAGCCGACCACCCCGGCGACCAGGTCGCTGCCCGCGGCCAGCGCCAGGAACTCCGGGGTCTCCGCGGCCACCGTGACGGTCTGGACGAGGACGGTCGCGGTGACCCCGGCGGCTTTCGCCTCCGGCTCCAGGTCGGCGAGGGAGAAGTCGCGGCGCAGCGGTGCCAGCTGCTCCCCGGTGATCCAGTCCTGGTCGCGCACCGACAGGTCCCACAGGTGGTGGTGCGCGTCGACGATGCCTTCCACCGCGGTCACAGCTGCCACACCACCGGCAGCGGCGCCCCGGCGCCCTCGGCGGAGTAGTCGTGGGCGACCTCCAGCAGCTCCGCCATCCGCGCCTGCCAGGCGATGTTGACGGGCAGCCGCTCCAGCGCGGCGAGCATCGCCGGGTAGTCGTCGACGTCCAGCAGGTGGAACAGGTCGCCGCCGCTGCGCCAGATCGTCCACTCGCGCACGCCCGCGCCGCGGATGGCGGCGGTCAGCTCGGCGGGCACCTCGCGGTGCGCCGCCTCGTACGCGGCGATCCGGTCCGCTCGCACCTTCGTGTGCAGGGCGACCCTCATGACACCTCCTCGTCCGGTACGGGTACGTCCGCGCGGAGCAGGCCCTCGGCGCGCAGGTCGGCCCACATCGGGGCCGGGAGCGGCAGCCGCAGCATCGCCGCGGTGTCCCGCGCCTCGTCGGCGGAACGCAGCCCCACCAGCGTGCTCGCGACGGCGGGATGGGCCGCGGGGAAGCGCAGCGCGGCCGCGCGCAGCGGCACGCCGTGCCGGCCGGTCACCGACCGCAGGCGGCGGGCGCGGGCGAGCACGGGCTCCGGCGCGGGGGCGTAGTCGTACGTGGCGTTCTCGCCCGGGTCGATCAGCAGGCCCGAGTTGAAGGCGCCGCCCACGATCACGCTCGCGCCGCGGGCCGCCGCGAGCGGCAGCACCTCGGCCAGGCCCTCCTGCTCCAGCAGCGTGTAGCGGCCGGCCATCAGCACCACGTCGACGTCGGTGTCCCGCAGGAAGCGGGCGAGCATGGCGGTCTGGTTCATGCCCGCGCCGATCGCGCCGACCACGCCCTGCGCGCGCAGTTCCTCCAGCGCCGGGTACGCCTGGCCGAAGGCCTCCTCGGCGTGGTCGTCGGGGTCGTGGAGGTACACCACGTCGACGCGGTCCAGGCCGAGTCGCTCCAGACTCGCCTCGATGCCGCGCCGTACGCCGTCGGCGCTGAAGTCCCAGACCCGGTGCAGCCCGGCGGGCACGGCGAAGCCGTTCGCCAGGTCGTCCCCGCCCGGTCCGCCGGGCTCCAGCAGCCGCCCGACCTTGGTCGAGACGGTGTACTCGGACCGCGGCCGGTCGCGCAGGGCGGCGCCGAGCCGGCGTTCGGACAGGCCGAGCCCGTAGTGGGGCGCGGTGTCGAAGTAGCGGACGCCTGCGTCCCAGGCGGCGTCCACGGCCGCGCGGGCGGCGTCGTCGGCGACCGGGGTGAAGAGGTTGCCGATCGGGGCGGCGCCGAAGCCCACCTCGGTGACGGCGACTTCGCTGCGGCCCAGGGTGGTGGTGCGCATCGCGGTCCGGGCCCTCACTTCCCGGCCGGGCGCAGCCGCAGCCCGGCCATGCCGCCGTCCACGGCGAGCGCGGTGCCGGTGACGGAGGCCGCGGCGGGGCTCGCCAGGTAGACGATGGCGGCGGCGACCTCGTCGGCGGTCACCAGACGGCCCATCGGCTGCCGGGCGTCGAGGGCGGCGCGTTCCGCCTCGGGGTCGTCTGCGGCGTCCAGCAGCCGGGCCACCCACGGGGTGTCGGCGGTGCCGGGGTTGACGCAGTTGACCCGGATGCCCTCGCGGACGTGGTCGGCGGCCATCGCCAGGGTCAGCGAGAGCACGGCGCCCTTGCTGGCGCTGTACAGCGCGCGCTGCGGCAGCCCGGCGGTGGCGGCGATGGAGCAGGTGTTGACGATCGCGGGACGGGCCGAGCGCCGCAGGTGCGGGAGCGCGGCGCGGGTGGTGCGCACCATCCCGAGCACATTGACGTCGAGCACCCGGTGCCACTGCTCGTCGGGGTTGTCCTCGACGGTGCCCGCCGCCCCGATGCCCGCGTTGTTGACGAGGACGTCGAGGCCGCCGAGGGCTTCCGCCGCGGCGTCCACGGCGGCGCGCGTGGAGGCGTCGTCGCTGACGTCGGCCTTGAAGCCCGTCAGCTGCACCGGCAGTCCGTCCGGCGCCAGGTCCAGTACGGCGACGCGGGCGCCGCGCGCGGCCAGCAGCCGTGCGGTCGCCAGTCCGATCCCGGAGGCGCCGCCCGTCACCAGGGCCCCGAGGCCCTCCAGGTCGCGCAACTCCTCGCTCATGCCGTCCCACCTTCCTGCCGTGCCCGGTCCGCCACCCAGAACGTACCGTCGGGGTAGCGGTACGCGTCGATCGATTCCGGCCTCATCTGCGCGGAGAAGCCGGGTGCCACCGGAGCGGTGTAGTGGCCGCGGCGCATGACGACCGGCGTCGTGAAGTGCTCGTGGAGGTGGTCCACGTACTCGATGGAGCGGTCCTCGGTCGTGCCGGACAGTGCCACGAAGTCGAACATCGACAGGTGCTGCACCAGCTCGCACAGTCCGACGCCGCCGGCGTGCGGGCACACCGGGACGCCGAAGGCGGCGGCCAGCAGCAGGATGGCCAGGTTCTCGTTGACCCCGCCGACCCGCGCCGCGTCGATCTGCAGCACGTCGATCGCGCCGGCCTGCAGCAGCTGCTTGAACACGATCCGGTTCTGCACGTGCTCACCGGTGGCGACCCGGACCGGCGCGACCGCCTTGCGGATCGCGGCGTGGCCGAGGACGTCGTCGGGGGAGGTGGGTTCCTCGATCCAGTACGGGTCGAACTCGCCCAGCGCGGTGACCCATGCCACGGCCTCGGCGACGCCCCACCGCTGGTTGGCGTCGATCGCGATGCGCACGTCCGGGCCCACGGCGGCGCGGGCCGTGCGCATGCGCCGTACGTCGTCGCCCAGGTCGGCGCCGACCTTCAGCTTGATCTGGGTGAAGCCGTCGGCCACGGCCTGCTCGGCGAGGCGGGTCAGCTTCTCGTCGGAGTAGCCGAGCCAGCCGGGCGAGGTGGTGTAGCCGGGGTAGCCGTGCTCCAGCAGTTCGGCGGTGCGCGCGGCGGCGCCCTTCCGGCCCGCGCGCAGCAGTTCCAGCGCACGCTCGGGGGTGAGGGCGTCGGCGATGTAGCGGAAGTCGACCTGGGAGACGAGCCATTCGGGCTCGGCCTCGGCCAGCAGCCGCCACAACGGAAGGCCCCGGCGCTTGGCGGCCAGGTCCCACACGGCGTTGACGACGGCTCCGATCGCCATGTGCATCACGCCCTTCTCGGGCCCCAGCCAGCGCAGTTGGCTGTCGCCGGTCAGGTCGCGGGCCACGGAGCCGGGGTCGGCGCACAGCTCCTCGACCGGCCGGCCGACGAGATGGGGGCGGAGTGCCTCGATCGCCGCGACCTGGACGTCGTTGCCCCGGCCGATGGTGAAGACGAAGCCGTGTCCTTCGTGGCCGTCGTCGGCATCGGTCCGCAGCACCACGTACGCGGCGGAGTAGTCGGGGTCCGGATTCATCGCGTCCGAACCGTCGAGCTCCCGTGAGGTGGGGAAGCGGATGTCGTGGGTGTCGATCGCGGTGATGCGGGCGGAGGTTGCGGACAAGTGGCTGCCTTTCACGCTCGGCCTGGCCAAGACATCGGAGGTCTCGCGCCACGGTGACTCTAGGCCCCCGGGACGGGGCTGGCAATCCATTCCTCGGATGTCTCGTCCCTCGAACTCCATTCGATCGTGTCCGTATAAGGGGTTGTCAGGGTCGCGGGACGGACTTACCTTCCTGTCGTCCGGGATACCTCGGATGAATCGCCCCGGCTTACCCGGACAGGGAGAACACGGCATGAAGCCCGCCCGCACGCGCTCCACCGCCGCGATCGCCGCGGCCGTTCTCGTCACGGCCGCGCTCGCCACCGCTTGCAACCGCGGCAGCACCGGCACCGCCGCCGGCTCCGGCGACGACAAGCCCGCCATCGGCATCGACCTGCCGCGCTCGGACTCCGACTTCTGGAACTCCTACGCGCAGTACGTCGAGAAGGGCATCGAGGACGACGGCCTGAACGCGCTGCCGCGGAGCAACTCGCAGAACGACATCACCAAGCTCGTCGCCAACGTCCAGGTCTTCCAGAACACCGGGGCCAAGGCCGTCGTCATGGCGCCACAGGACACCGGCGCCATCGCCTCCACCCTCGACACCCTGGCCGGCAAGAAGATCCCCGTGGTCAGCGTGGACACCCGCCCCGACAAGGGCGACGTCTACATGGTCGTCCGCGCCGACAACAAGGCGTACGGCACCAAGGCCTGCGAGTTCCTGGGCGAGCAACTGGGCGGCAAGGGCAAGGTCGCCGAGTTCCAGGGCGCCCTGGACTCCATCAACGGCCGCGACCGCTCCGAGGCGTTCGCGGCGTGCATGAAGGAGAAGTTCCCCGGCATCACGGTCTTCGAGCTGCCCACCGACTGGAAGGGCGACGTCGCCTCCGCCAAGCTGCAGAGCCTGCTCGCCCAGCACCCCGACCTGAACGGCATCTACATGCAGGCGGGCGGTGTCTTCCTGCAGCCGACGCTGGCCCTGCTCAAGCAGAAGGGCCTGCTCAAGCCGGCCGGGCAGAAGGGCCACATCAGCATCGTCTCCAACGACGGCATCCCGCAGGAGCTGGACGCCATCCGCAAGGGCGAGATCGACGCCACCGTCTCCCAGCCCGCCGACCTCTACGCCAAGTACGCGCTGTACTACGCCAAGGCCGCCGCGGAGGGGAAGACCTTCAAGGCCGGCCCCACCGACCACGACTCGACGATCATCAGCATCCCCAACGGCCTGGAGGACCAGCTCCCCGCGCCGCTGGTGACCAAGGAGAACGTCGACGACAAGGCCCTGTGGGGCAACAACATCGGCTGACCGTCCGTCCGCACCCGAAGAACGGAAGACCACCATGGCGGACCCCGCCACCGCGCCGCCGGCCGTGGCCGAGGCGACCGGGATCAGCAAGCGGTTCGGCGCCACCGTGGCGCTGCGCGACGCGGGCATCTCGGTCGCCCCGGGCGAGTCGCACGCCCTCGTGGGCCGCAACGGCGCCGGCAAGTCCACCCTCGTCGGCATCCTCACCGGCCTCCAGCAGCCCGACGACGGCACCCTGCGCTTCTCGGGCGAACCGGCGCCCTCCTTCGGCGACACCGACGCCTGGCGCTCCCGGGTCGCCTGCGTCTACCAGCGCTCCACCGTCATCGGCGACCTCTCCGTCGCCGAGAACCTCTTCCTCAACCGGCAGAGCCCCGGCGCGCTGCGCCCCATCCGGTGGACGGCACTGCGCCGCCGGGCGGCCGAACTGCTCGGCGAGTACGGGGTCGACATCGACCCCGCCGCACGCGCCCGCGACCTCACCGTCGAGCAGCGGCAGTTCGTCGAGATCGCACGCGCCCTGTCCTTCGGCGCCCGCTTCATCATCCTCGACGAGCCCACCGCCCGGCTCGACGCCCGCGGCATCACCCGGCTCTTCGACAAGCTCCGCGACCTGCAACGGCAGGGCGTGGCCTTCCTCTTCATCTCGCACCACCTGCAGGAGGTCTACGACCTCTGCACCACCGTCACCGTCTACCGGGACGCCCGCCACATCGTCACCGCCCCGGTGGCCGAACTGGACCACGACGCCCTGGTCGAGGCGATGACCGGGGAGAGCGCCGCCGCGCCCGCGGCCGGCGCCCCGGCGGGCGGCCGGGCGGCGGCCACCGGCGGCGCGCCGCTGCTGGACGTGACCGGCCTGACCCTGCGCGGCGCCTACGCGGACGTCCGCCTGGAGGTCCGCGCCGGCGAGGTCGTCGGCCTCGCCGGGGCCACCGCCAGCGGCAACGTCCGGCTGGGGGAAACCCTCGCCGGGCTGCACCGCGCCGACGCCGGGCGGATCACCGTCGCGGGCCGGGAGGTGCGCGGCTCCGGCGTCCCCGCCGCCCTGGCCGCAGGGGTGGGCCTGGTCCCCGAGGACCGCCACCACCAGGGCCTGGTCGGCACGCGCAGCGTGGCCGAGAACGCCACCCTCACGGTCACCGACCAGCTCGGGCCGTTCGGCACCGTACTGCCCTCACGGACCCGCGAGTTCGCCGAGCGCATGATCAAGGACCTGGACATCAGGACGCCGGGCGCGGCGACCTCCGTCTCCGCGCTCTCCGGCGGCAACCAGCAGAAGGTCGTGGTCGCCCGCGCCCTGGCCACCGACCCCCATGTGCTGGTCGCGGTACGGCCCACCAACGGGGTGGACGTGCGGTCCAAGGAGTTCCTGCTGGGCAGGATCCGCAAGGTCGCCGACGACGGGCGGGCCGCGCTGGTCGTCTCCGACGAGCTGGACGACCTCAGGGCGTGCGACCGGATCGTGGCGATGTTCCACGGCCGGGTGATCGCGGAGTTCGGCCGGGGCTGGCGTGACGAGGAACTGGTCGCCGCCATGGAGGGCGTGGCCGCCCGTCCCGCGCAGGAGCGGGACACCGAGCAGGGAGAGGAAGAGGAAGGGTAGCCATGTCCACCACCACTGACGTCACCGAGCCGCCGGTGCCCACCGCCGAGGCGGCCGCGGCCGGGACGCCGCGCCGCGTACCGGGCGGGCTCGCCCGCTTCCGCGAACTGTCCCTCGTCCCCGCCATCCTGGTGCTGGGCGTCATCGGCTTCATCGTCTCGCCGGCGTTCCTCACCTCCGACAACCTCATCGGCGTCGCCCAGCAGTCCACCGAGCTCAGCCTGCTCGTGCTGGCCCAGGCGCTGATCCTCATCGCGGGCCGGATGGACCTGTCGCTGGAGTCCACGATCGGCGTCGCGCCGGTCATCGCCGTCTGGCTCGTCCTGCCCTCCGCGGGCGGCCGCTTCAACGGACTGGAACTGCTGCCGGTCTGGACGGCGATACCGGTGTGCCTGCTGGTGGGCGCGGTCATCGGTGCCGTCAACGGCTTCTTCATCCTCAAGCTGCGGCTGAACGGCTTCATCGTCACCCTCGGCGCGCTCACCATGCTGCGCGGGCTGCAGATCGCCATCTCCGAGGGCCGTTCCATCGTGGAGCTCCCCGGTTCCTTCACCTACCTCGGCCACGCCTCCTGGGCCGGGGTGCCCGCCGCGATCTGGGTCTGCGCCCTGCTCTTCGCGGTCGGCGGCTGCGCGCTCGCGTGGCTGCGGCACGGCCGGGCGCTGTACGCGATCGGCGGCAACCCCGAGGCCGCGCGCACCGCGGGCATCCGGGTGGACCGGATCACCTGGGTGGTGCTCATCGTGGGCGGCGTGCTCGCGGCCTTCGCGGGCGTGCTCTACAGCGGGCACTACGGCTCGATCTCCGCGGACCAGGGCAGCGGCTGGATCTTCCAGGTCTTCGCCGCGACCGTCATCGGCGGGGTCAGCCTCAACGGCGGCCGCGGCACGCTCTTCGGGGCGCTGACCGGTGTCCTCACCCTGCAGCTCGTCGTCAACGTGATGACCCTGGCGGGAGTGCCCCCGCTGTGGAACCAGTTCCTCAACGGGGCCATCATCATCGTCGCCCTGATCATCTCCCGCTTCGCCTCGGGCGAGAAGCAGGAGTGAGGACGCGGGGCCGGGGCCGGAGGGATCAGTAGTAGCCCTCGACCGGGACGCGGGCCTCGTCGTACAGGGCCGGGCCGTCCTGCGGCACGTGCGGGAAACCGGCCTTGGCGGCGGGCGACTTGAGCCCGGTGAGCTGGTCGGTGGACAGGGCGTAGACGACCCGGCCCAGGCCCGAACGCTCGATGGCGCCCGCGCACATCCCGCAGGGCTGGCAGCTGGTGTACAGGGTGGTGGCGGCCGCGGTGGCCGGATCGAGCTCCCGGGCCGCCCACCGCGCCAGCTTCAGCTCGGGGTGGGCGGTGATGTCGTCGTCGCTCAGGCTGCTGTTGCGGTCCTCGGCGAGCACGGCGCCGTCCGGCCCCGCCAGCAGCGAGCCGAAGGGCGGGTTGCCGGACGCACGGGCCTCCGCGGCCAGTTCGACCGCCCGGCGCAGCAGCCGGGTCGTCATCTCGTCGGTCATCGTCACTCCGTTCGTGAGCGGTGGGCGGCGACGGCCGCGAGCGCCTGCCACGCCGTCTGCGGGCGCAGGATCTCGTGGGGGTCGCCGTTGAAGGGGTCCAGGACGACGGTGTCCGCGCCGAGCGCCCGCAGTCCGTCGAGGTCGGCGGTGATCTGGTCGAGGGTGCCCTCGCCGGCGAGCCGGTCCGGCCCGGTCACCGGTTCCGGCGTGAGCCGCAGCGCGATGCGCGGCGCGAGGGCGGGTACGGGCCGCCCCCGCTCGCGTGCCTGGGAGGCGAGGTCGCCGACGGCCTCGCGCAGCCAGGGCAGGGTGAACCGCAGCGGATGCCACGCGTCGCCGACGCGGACCGCCCGCCGGCGTCCCGCCGCGCTGTTGCCGCCGATCCAGAGCGGCACGGGGCCGCCGGCGTAGTCCGCCTCGTCCTTCCAGGCCTCGCGCAGTGCCGCCAGGTACTCGTCCGTCAGCGCGCCGCGCCGCTCGTAGGGGACGCCGAGCGCCGCGAACTCCTGCCGCGCCCAGCCGACGCCCACGCCGAGCACCAGCCGTCCGCCGCTGAGCGCGTTGAGGTTCGCGGCCATCCGGGCGGTCAGCAGCGGATGCCGGTACGGCAGGATCAGCACCGTCGTCCCCAGCCCGATCCTGTCGGTGACGCCCGCGAGCCAGGACAAGGTGGTGAAGGGCTCGTAGAAGGGCGCCGGGTACGGCTCCGCCACGTCCGGCGTCACCACGACGTGGTCGGAGACCATCAGCAGGTCGAAGCCGAGGCCCTCCACCGTCCGCGCCCAGTCGCGCAGCACGCCGGGATCGGTTCCGGGCCCGAAATTGGGGACGTTCACACCGATTCGCACTCCGTCAGGCTATCCAGCCGGAGGTCCCGCCCGGAAGGCATTCCTCGCGGTGTGGGCGACGCCCGACCGTGGATCCGCCGGTATCTTCGCCGTATGGCCGAGAATCTCGACGCGACCGACTGGGCGATCCTCACCGAGCTGCAGCGCGACGGGCGGGTCCCCCTCACCGATCTGGCCCGCCGGGTGAGCCTCAGCGCCTCCGCGACCACCGAGCGCGTCCGCCGGCTGGAGACCCTGGGCGTCATCACGGGCTACCGCGCGGAGGTCGACCTCGGCAAGGCCGGCTACCCGGTCCTCGCGGTCGTCCGCCTGAAGTACCCCGGCAGCCGGCACGAGCCCCTGCACCGGCTGCTCGCGGAGCGTGCGGAGATCCTGGAGTGCCTGCGCACCACCGGGGAGGAGTGCTACGTGCTGAAGGTCGCCGCCGCGTCCATGGGCCACCTGGAGGAAGTCATGGACGAGCTGGCGCAGTTCGGGAGCGCGACGACCAGTGTGGTCTACCGGCAGACCCTGCCGTACCGGGGTCCCGGCGGCGCTCCTTCCGGCATGCTGTGAGCGTGGAGTCTGCGAAGGTCGTCGAAGAGCTGTGGCAGCGGATCCAGGCGCGCGACTGGGCCGGTGCCGGTGAACTGATCGCCGAGGACGCCGTGGTGGAGTGGCCCGTGAGCGGCGAGCGCATCGTCGGCAGGGCCAACTTCCTCGCCGTCAACAGCGAGTACCCGGAGGGCTGGTCGATCCGCGTCCTGCGGGTCGTGGGCGACGGCGACCAGGCCGTCTCGGAGGTCGAGGTGCCGCACGTGGACCTCGGGCTCTTCCACGCGGCGTCGTTCTGGACCGTCCGCGACGGGCGGATCGCCGCCGGACGCGAGTACTGGACGAGCCCGGGCACCGACCCCCGCCCGGAGTGGCGCGCCCGCTACGTCGAGCCGATGTAGCGGGCGCGCGCCCTCGTACCGGGCGGGACGGTCAGCCGCCGATCGCCGGGTCGCTGGTGCTCTCCCGGCCCGTCTCGACGTGGCCGGCCAGCCGGCGCCCGAAGGTGGCGTCGTGGTCGGAGGTCACCGACAGGTCGTACCAGCCGTGGCTGCGGTGCGTCTCGGCCACGTGCACGACACGGGCGCCCGGACGCAGCCGGTGGGACGCCGGCTTGTGCTCGCCGTAGCCGTCCCTGACCGTGAGCGTGACCGTCGAGTGGCCGTGGTTGGTCAGGACCAGGCGCACGGCGCCGCTCCCGCCGTCGTGGCGGGCGCTGACCTCGGCACCCGCCGCCGCGGCCCGGCCGGCGAACCGGCGCAGGAAGCCGTTGGGGCCGTGCACGGTGAGGTCGTAGTCGCCGTGGGCGCCCGCGGCGACGTTCCAGGCGCCGGTGAGCGAGTGCCCCGGCCCGACGGTGTACGTCCACGGACCGGAGGCGTCCGTCGTGGAGGTGACCAGGAAACCGGCGCCGGCCTCGCCGTGGGAGGCGAACTCGATCCGCAGCGAGCCCGCGGCGCTGACCCCGCCGTCCGCGGCGAGGTCGTACGGGACGGGCCGCGCGGGGCGCAGACCGCGCTCCTGACGGGGCAGCGAGCCCTTCGCGGGAGGGACCGGGGAGTAGTCGGGGTGGCGGTCGCCGTCCGGCGGGAGGTAGCCGTCGGTGCCGGGCAGCCGCGGGGTGCGGCTGTCCTTGTGCCGGAAGTCGAAGGCCGTCGTCAGATCGCCGCAGACGGCGCGGCGCCAGGGGGAGATGTTGGGCTCGGTCACGCCGAAGCGGCGCTCCATGAACCGGATGATGGAGGTGTGGTCGAAGGTCTGCGAGCAGACGTAGCCGCCCTTGCTCCAGGGCGAGACGACGAACATCGGGACGCGCTGACCCAGCCCGTACGGACCCGCCGGGCGCCCGCTGTCGCCGGCGTACACGTCGCGGGTGACGTCGACGGTGGACCCGCCCTGCGCGGACGAGCCGGCCGGGAACGGCGGCACGACGTGGTCGAAGAACCCGTCGTTCTCGTCGTAGGTGATGAACAGGGCGGTCCTGCTCCACACCTCCGGGTCGGAGGTGAGCGCGTCGAGGACCTGCGAGATGTACCAGGCGCCGTAGTTGGCGGGCCAGTTGGGGTGCTCGGTGAAGGCCTCGGGGGCCACGACCCAGGAGACCTCCGGCAGCTTCCCGGCCTTGACGTCGGCGCGCAGGAGGTCGAAGAAGCCCTCGCCCTTGCGGGCGTCGGTGCCGGTGCGGGCCTTGTCGTACAGCGGGTCGCCGGGCTTGGCGCTGCGGTACTGGTTGAAGTACAGCAGCGAGTTGTCGCCGTAGTTGCCGCGGTAGGCGTCCTCGATCCAGCCCCAGCCGCCCGCGGCGTCCAGGCCGTCGCCGACGTCCTGGTAGATCTTCCAGGAGACCCCGGCCTTCTCCAGCCGCTCGGGATAGGTCGTCCAGGAGTAGCCCAGTTCGTCGTTGCCGAGGACCGGGCCGCCGCCCTTGCCGTCGTTGCCGGTGTGGCCCGTCCACATGTAGTAGCGGTTGGGGTCGGTGGAGCCCATGAAGGAGCAGTGGTAGGCGTCGCAGATGGTGAAGGCGTCGGCGAGCGCGTGGTGGAACGGGATGTCCTCGCGGGTCAGGTGCGCCATCGTCGTGGCGGACTTGGCCGGGATCCACTGGTCGTACCGGCCCTTGTTGAAGGCGGCCTGGGTGTCCTTCCACCCGTGCGGCAGGTCCTCAAGGAAGGCCAGACCGAGGTCGTCGGCGTCCGGGTGGAAGGGCAGCACCTCCTTAGTGCCGTCCGACTGGTGCCAGACCGGCTTGCCGCTCGGCAGCGTCACGGGGTGCGGGTCCCCGAACCCCCTGACACCGCGCAAGGTGCCGAGGTAGTGGTCGAAGGAGCGGTTCTCCTGCATCAGGACCACGATGTGCTCGACGTCCTTGAGGGAACCGGTGTTCCTGTGCGCGGGTATCTCCGCCGCACGGGCGATGCTGGTGGACAGCGCGGTCAGGGCGGCCGTACCGCCCGCCAGTTGCATGAACCTTCTGCGGTCAAGGGCGTTCATGAAGGGCCTGTCTCCCGGAAGATGCGATGGGCCGTCGGATGTGCGGAGCCGTCAGCTTCCTCAACTTGTCCGAACAAGTGGGGGCCAGTACACGAACCGTTCGGGAAACCTGCCCCAACCGGGCCACGGTCGGCGGCGCCGTGACCTGGCCTGCCGTGCCGCTGGGGCGTGCGGGCAGAGCGTGCACACTGAGCCCATGAACCGTCTCGAACGCTGGGAGCTGCAGACCAGGGCGCCGCTGCTCGCCCTGGCCGTGGTGTTCGGCGCCGCCTACGCCCTGCCGATCCTGGTGCCGGCCGCCGACCCCGCGCTCATGACCACCGCGCACTGGACGGAGCGCACGGTCTGGGCCCTGTTCGCCGCCGACTACGCGGTCCGGCTGGGTCTGAGCGAGCGCCGCTGGGAGTTCGTCAAGCGCCAGCCGCTCAGCCTGGCGGTGGTCGTCCTCCCGCTGCTCCAGCCGCTGCGCCTGCTGCGGCTGGTCTCCGCGCTCTTCCTGGTCGGCCAGCGGGTGCGGATGGCGGCGCAGGTGCGCCTGACGACGTACGTCGTCGGTGCCGTGCTCGGGCTGCTGGCGTTCGGGTCGGTCGCCGTCCTCGAGGTCGAGCGCAACTCCCCGCACGGCAACATCCGCACCATCGGCGACGCCCTGTGGTGGTCCTTCACCACGATGACGACCGTGGGCTACGGGGACCACGCCCCCACCACCGGCGTCGGCCGGCTGATCGCCGTCGGGCTGATGCTCTCGGGCATCGCCCTGCTCGGTGTGGTCACCGCCAACATCGCCGCCTGGTTCCTGGCCCGCTTCCAGGAGGACGAGGAGGAGAACCGGCGCGTCCAGGAAGTCACCGAGGAACTGCTGCGGGAGGTCCGTGAGCTGCGCCGCCAGGTGGCCGACCTCACGCAGGCCACGGCCGCCGCCCGGGCCGGGGCGTCGGAGCGCGTCCCGAGCAGCGCAGTCGAACAGGGCGTCGAATAGAGCATCGCGTGCGAACGGATCAAGGGCGCACGGGAATGGGCTAGGTCACAGGTGTGCCCCCTGCTGCTCACCTGCTCACGGGCACTAACCTCTGAGCATGACGGTCCTGCCTGATGACGGGCTTTCTCTGGCCGCCGAATTCCCGGATGCGACCCACGAGCAGTGGCGGCGCCTCGTAGAGGGCGTCCTGCGCAAGGCGGGCAAGGACGTCTCGGGTCAGGCGGCGGAGGACGCGCTGTCCACCACCCTCGAAGACGGGCTGACCACGCGCCCGCTGTACACCGCGCCCGACGCGCCCGACGCCTTCGGCGACCGCGTCGGCCTCCCCGGCTTCGCACCCTTCACCCGGGGCGGCGCCCCGGCGGGCGGCGTCCTCGGCGGCTGGGACGTGCGCCAGCGCCACGCGCGGCCCGACGCGGCCCGCGCGAACGAGGCGGTGCTCGCCGACCTTGAGAACGGCGTCACATCCCTCTGGCTCGTGCTCGGCGACGCCGGGCTCCCGGTGTCCGCGCTCGGCGCGGCCCTGGACGGCGTCTACCTCGACCTCGCCCCGGTCGTGCTCGACGCGGGCGCGGACTTCGAGGCCGCCGGGCAGGCGCTGCTCGCGCTGTACGACGAACGCGGCGTGGCCCGTCGGGCCGCGCGCGGCAACCTGGGCGCCGACCCCCTCGGCCACGTCGCCCGCACCGGTGACGCCGACGCGCTCGCCGCGCACACCGCCGCCGCCGCGGGGCTGGCACGCCGGGCCCACGAGCAGTACCCGGGGCTGCGCGCGCTGACCGTGGACGCCCTGCCGTACCACGAGGCGGGCGGCTCGGCCGCCGAGGAACTCGGCGCCTCCCTGGCCACCGGCGTGGCCTACCTGCGGGCGCTCACCGAGGCCGGACTGCCGGTCGACGCGGCCTGCGGTCAGCTGGAGTTCCGCTACGCCGCCACCGCCGACCAGTTCCTGACGATCGCCAAGCTGCGCGCCGCGCGCCGGCTGTGGGCCCGCGTCGCGCAGGTGTGCGGCGCGACCGCGGCGGCGGGGCAGCGCCAGCACGTCGTCACCTCGCCGGTGATGATGACCCGCCGTGACCCGTGGGTGAACATGCTGCGCACCACCGTCGCCACGCTGGGCGCCGGTGTCGGCGGCGCGGACTCGGTCACGGTGCTGCCCTTCGACCACGCGCTGGGCCTGCCCGACGCCTTCGCGCGCCGCATCGCCCGCAACACCTCCACCATCCTCCTGGAGGAGTCCCACCTGGCCCGGGTCGTCGACCCCGCCGGCGGCTCCTGGTACGTGGAGCGCCTCACCGACGAGCTCGCCGGGGCCGCCTGGGCCTGGTTCCAGGAGCTGGAGCGCTCCGGCGGACAGGCCGTGGCCCTCGCCTCCGGCCTGGTCGCCGACCGCCTGGCCGCGACCTGGGCCGAGCGCGCCCGGGCGCTGGCGAAGCGCCGCGAACCGATCACCGGCGTCAGCGAGTTCCCGTTGCTGTCCGAGGCACCCGTCGAGCGCGACCCGGCCCCGGCCGCGCCCTCCGGAGGGCTGCCGAAGGTCCGCCGCGACGAGGCCTACGAGAACCTGCGCGCCCGCTCGGACGCCCACCTGGCCGCGACCGGGTCCCGCCCGAAGGTCTTCCTGGCCGCCCTCGGTCCCGCCGCCGCGCACACCGGCCGCGTCACCTTCGCCGCCAACCTCTTCCAGGCCGGCGGCGTCGAGCCCGTCCACGACCCGGTGACGGTCGACGCCGCGACCGCGGCCGAGGCCTTCGCCCGCAGCGGTGCGCAGATCGCGTGCCTGTGCTCCAGCGACGCGCTGTACCAGGAGCGTGCCGCGGACGTCGCCGCGGCGCTGAAGGCCGCGGGCGCCGGCCGGGTGTTCCTGGCCGGGCGTCCGGGCGAGCACGAACAGGCCTACACGGCGGCCGGCGTCGACGGCTTCGTCTTCGCGGGCGGCGACGCGGTCGCCGTCCTGACCTCCGTTCTCGACCGGATGGGAGTGGCGTGATGCGGATCCCGGACTTCTCGGAGATCGAGCTGGGACCGGGCGCCGGGAACGGCGCCACCGAGGAGCAGTGGCGCGCCGCGGTCAAGGAGACCACCGGCCGCGGCGCCGAGGACCTGGTGTGGGAGACGCCCGAGGGCATCGGCGTCCAGCCGCTCTACACCGGTCGCGACCTGGAGGGCCTGGACTTCCTGGGCACCTACCCGGGCATCGCGCCCTACCTGCGCGGCCCGTACCCGACGATGTACGTCAACCAGCCCTGGACGATCCGGCAGTACGCGGGCTTCTCCACCGCCGAGGAATCCAACGCCTTCTACCGGCGCAACCTCGCCGCCGGCCAGAAGGGCCTGTCGGTCGCCTTCGACCTGCCGACCCACCGCGGCTACGACAGCGACCACCCGCGTGTCACCGGCGACGTCGGCATGGCGGGCGTCGCCATCGACTCGATCTACGACATGCGGCAGCTCTTCGACGGTATCCCGCTGGACCGGATGACCGTGTCGATGACGATGAACGGCGCCGTGCTGCCGGTGCTGGCGCTCTACATCGTGGCCGCGGAGGAGCAGGGCGTACCGCCCGAGAAGCTGGCGGGGACCATCCAGAACGACATCCTCAAGGAGTTCATGGTCCGCAACACCTACATCTACCCGCCGAAGCCCTCGATGCGGATCATCTCCGACATCTTCGCGTACACCTCGCAGAAGATGCCGCGCTACAACTCGATCTCCATCTCCGGCTACCACATCCAGGAGGCCGGGGCCACGGCCGACCTGGAGCTCGCCTACACCCTCGCCGACGGCGTGGAGTACCTGCGCGCCGGGCTCGGCGCGGGCCTGGACGTCGACGCCTTCGCGCCGCGGCTGTCGTTCTTCTGGGCGATCGGCATGAACTTCTTCATGGAGGTCGCCAAGCTGCGCGCGGCCCGTCTGCTGTGGGCCAAGCTGGTCAGGCAGTTCGAGCCGGCGAACGTGAAGTCACTCTCGCTGCGCACCCATTCGCAGACCTCCGGCTGGTCGCTGACGGCGCAGGACGTCTTCAACAACGTCACGCGCACCTGCGTGGAGGCGATGGCCGCCACCCAGGGCCACACCCAGTCGCTGCACACCAACGCCCTCGACGAGGCGCTGGCGCTGCCCACGGACTTCTCCGCGCGCATCGCCCGCAACACCCAGCTGCTGCTGCAGCAGGAGTCGGGCACCAACCGGGTCATCGACCCCTGGGGCGGCTCCGCGTACGTGGAGAAGCTGACGTACGACCTGGCGCGGCGCGCGTGGCAGCACATCCAGGAGGTCGAGGCCGCCGGCGGCATGGCGCAGGCGATCGACGCGGGCATCCCCAAGATGCGCGTCGAGGAGGCCGCGGCCCGTACCCAGGCGCGCATCGACTCCGGCCGGCAGCCCGTCATCGGCGTGAACAAGTACCGGGTGGACAGCGACGAGAAGATCGAGGTCCTCAAGGTCGACAACTCCTCCGTGCGCGCCCAGCAGATCGCCAAGCTGCGCCGGCTGCGCGAGGAGCGCGACGAGACCGCCTGCCAGGACGCGCTCGCCGCGCTGACCACCGCCGCCGAGCGCGGCGCGGATCGGGGCCTGGAGGGCAACCTGCTGGCGCTCGCGGTGGACGCGGCCCGCGCCAAGGCCACCGTGGGCGAGATCTCCGACGCCCTGGAGAAGGTGTACGGCCGGCACGCCGGGCAGATCCGTACGATCTCCGGTGTGTACCGGAACGAGGCAGGGGAGTCGCCGTCCGTGGACCGTACCCGCGCGCTGGTCGACCGCTTCGAGGAGGCGGAGGGCCGCCGTCCGCGCATCCTCGTCGCCAAGATGGGCCAGGACGGTCACGACCGTGGGCAGAAGGTGATCGCCACCGCCTTCGCCGACCTGGGCTTCACGGTGGACGTCGGGCCGCTCTTCCAGACCCCCGCCGAGGTCGCCCGGCAGGCGGTGGAGGCCGACGTGCACATCGTCGGTGTCTCCTCGCTCGCCGCCGGCCACCTCACGCTGGTGCCCGCGCTGCGCGAGGAACTGGCGGCCGAGGGCCGGGAGGACATCATGATCGTGGTCGGCGGCGTCATCCCGCCGCAGGACGTCCCCGAACTGCTCGGCATGGGCGCGGCCGCGGTCTTCCCGCCCGGCACCGTCATCCCCGACTCGGCGTACGACCTGGTCACGCGGCTGGCCGCCGCGCTCGGCCACGAACTGTGAGCCCATGCCTCCCACCATCGACCTGGACGCATACGTCAAAGGCGTGCTGGACGGCTCCCGGGCCTGGATCGCGCGCGCCATCACCCTGGTGGAGTCGTCGCGGCCCGATCACCGGGAGCTCGCCCAGCGGCTCCTGACCGAGCTGCTGCCGCACGCGGGCAAGGCCCGCAGGATCGGCGTCAGCGGGGTGCCGGGGGTGGGCAAGTCCACCTTCATCGACGCCTTCGGCACCCTGCTCACCGGGCTCGGCCACCGGGTCGCGGTGCTCGCCGTCGACCCCTCGTCCACGCTGACCGGCGGCTCCATCCTGGGCGACAAGACCCGCATGGAGCGGCTGTCGGTGGACCGTTCGGCCTTCGTGCGGCCCTCGCCCTCGGCCGGGACGCTCGGCGGCGTGGCCAAGGCGACCCGGGAGTCCATGGTCGTGGTGGAGGCGGCCGGCTACGACGTCGTGCTCGTGGAGACCGTGGGCGTCGGCCAGTCCGAGACCGCGGTCGCGAGCATGGTCGACACCTTCCTGCTGCTCACGCTGGCCCGTACCGGCGACCAGCTCCAGGGCATCAAGAAGGGCGTGCTCGAACTCGCCGACGTCATCACCGTCAACAAGGCCGACGGCCCGCACGAGCGCGACGCCCGCGCCGCCGCACGCGAACTGTCCGGCGCCCTGCGGATGATGACCCCGGTGGACGCCGCCTGGACCCCGCCGGTGCTGACCTGCAGCGCCCGCGAGGGCACCGGTCTCGACACCCTCTGGGAGCGGCTGGAGCAGCACCGCACGCTGCTGGAGTCCACGGGCCGGCTGTCCGCCAAACGGCGCGACCAGCAGATGGAGTGGGCCTGGAGCATGGTCCGCGAGGAACTGCTGGGCCGCCTGCGCGGTCACCCCGAGGTGCGCAGGCTGACCCCGGAGATCGAACGGCAGGTCCGTGAGGGCACGCTGACGCCCACCCTGGCCGCCGCGCGCATCCTCGACGCCTTCTCGGGCTGAGCCCGCGGACCCTTGGGCTCAGGCCGCCCGGGCCTGGTCCCGGGGCACGGCGCACCGCCCCGCCGACCACAGTGCCCCGGGCATGTTGCAGTCCGGGCCGACCTGGTGGCGGTCGGCGTAGGCGAACAGCCGCCGCGCCTCCGCCATGTGGCCCGGGCACGCGAACGAGCCGTGTCCGGGGAGCCATTGGATGTGCCACCGTGCGGGCTCCCCGCACGGCTGCGTCGCGCCGGTCGCGACGCGGCCGCACGGCGTCATGCCGTCGACGGGGATCGGGGTGAGCCGGGGCGTGATGGGACCGGTCATGGGGCAGGCCTCCTCTGCCGCGTGACGCGACGTGACCTGTGTGCGTGTGGGGGGATGAGCCGCTTGTGCGCACTCGATGTCGGTATGCCCCGTCGTGGCCGCCTCCGACGCATGTGCGAGGGTCAGGAGTTGGTAACCCTGCCGCCCCGGGAGGCCTGGGAGGCGGCCACAATGCGGGGATGGACGACCAGGGTGGGGCTCCGGTGGCGGTGTGGCG
>NZ_JARAVK010000127.1:0-10540 GCF_033792765.1 Streptomyces sp. PA03-6a
GGGTACTGACAAAGCGGGGCGGGCCAGGTAGCGTCACGGAAGGTCCACATCCTGTGGACTAGACCTCATTCCTTTACTCGGATCGTCCGGCACGTTCCTGCCGGTGAAGGGACCACTGCACCATGGCTACTGTCACTTTTGACAAGGCGACCCGGATCTACCCCGGGACCGAGCGCCCCGCCGTCGACGCGCTGCAGATCGACATCGCGGACGGCGAGTTCCTCGTCCTCGTCGGCCCCTCGGGCTGCGGAAAGTCGACCTCGCTCCGCATGCTGGCCGGCCTGGAGGACGTCAACGCCGGCGCCATCCGGATCGGTGACCGGGACGTCACCCACCTGCCGCCCAAGGACCGGGACATCGCCATGGTGTTCCAGAACTACGCGCTCTACCCGCACATGACCGTCGCGGACAACATGGGCTTCGCCCTGAAGATCGCGGGCGTCAACAAGGCCGACATCCGCAAGCGGGTCGAGGAAGCCGCCAAGATCCTGGACCTCACCGAGTACCTGGGCCGCAAGCCCAAGGCGCTCTCCGGTGGTCAGCGCCAGCGTGTGGCGATGGGCCGCGCGATCGTCCGTGAGCCGCAGGTCTTCCTCATGGACGAGCCGCTGTCCAACCTGGACGCCAAGCTCCGTGTCCAGACCCGTACGCAGATCGCCTCGCTGCAGCGCCGCCTCGGCACCACCACGGTCTACGTCACCCACGACCAGACCGAGGCCATGACCATGGGCGACCGCGTGGCGGTCCTCAAGGACGGTCTGCTGCAGCAGGTCGACACCCCGCGCCACATGTACGACCGGCCGGCCAACCTCTTCGTCGCGGGCTTCATCGGCTCCCCGGCGATGAACCTGGTCGAGGTGCCGATCACCGACGGCGGCGTGAAGTTCGGCAACTCCGTGGTGCCGGTCGAGCGCGACGCGGTGCAGGCCGCGGCGGACAAGGGCGACCGCACGGTCACCGTCGGCGTCCGCCCGGAGCACTTCGACATCGTCGACGGCGACGGTTCGGGCCTGTCGAAGGACGAGCCGGCCGGTCTGGCCGTCACGGTGAACGTCGTCGAGGAGCTGGGCGCGGACGGTTTCGTCTACGGCTCGGCCGAGGTCGGCGGCGAGCACAAGGACCTGGTCATCCGCGTCGGCGGCCGCCAGGTGCCGGAGAAGGGCTCCGTGCTGCGCGTCGTGCCGCGCGCCGGCGAGAGCCACGTCTTCTCCACCTCCACCGGTGAGCGACTGAGCGACTGAGCCACTGAGCGACCGAGCGGGCGGGCGACCGGGCATCCGGTCCCCGACCGCCCGCGGACACACCCGGCCCGGCCCCCGCGCAAGGGGGGCCGGGCCGCGGCCGTTCCAGGGGCCGAATCACCCCCCATTTCCGGTCATACAATGGCGTTTCGACCATGTTCGTCAATGCGCCCGTAGTCGATCAAGGGGCATTCATCACTCATCAGAGTGGCTAAATGTCGCCAAATCATCACTCCTCGCTACCATCACTGCCGTGAACCAGGTAGCCCGCCGCATCGGCAAGTCACTCGCCCTCGTCCTCCCGGTCGTCCTCGTGCTCTCCGGCACCCTCGCCGTCACCCGCGTCCCGTGGGCGACTTCGGCGTCCGACGCCCAAGTCCTCACCGCCTCGCACCAGAAGGAGGCGGCGTCCCAGCGGTCGGCCCCGCAGGAGGTGCTCCGCCGCAAGCTGCTGGGCGAGCTGCAGGAGAAGAACCCCGGCATCGCCCTGACGCACCTGCAGCGCGAGATGAACGAGCGGCCTTCGCTGGCGCAGTACTGCGGTTCGATCGCCCGGTCCCTGGGCCGCGCCGCGGTCGCCAAGTACGGCTCGGTGCACCGCGCCCAGGCCTGGTCGCGGCCGGTCTGCGACACCGCCTTCGCGACGGGCGTGGCCTCGCTCGGATGACCCGGCGCGCGGGTCGCGTAGGGTGCGCCCATGACCGGCACGCCCGCGACCTCCCCGGCGGTGACCCAGGCCGTCCTCCTCGCCGGAGGACAGGGCTCCCGCTTGAGGCCCTACACCGACACCCGCCCCAAGCCGATGATCGAGATCCCCGGAACCGGGATCCCGATCATCGGCCATCAACTTGCCTGGCTGGCCGCCGAGGGCGTCACCGACGCCGTGATCTCGTGCGGCCATCTCGCTGAGGTCCTCCAGGAGTGGCTCGCCGGCACGGCGGCCGACCTGCCGCTGCGGGTGACCACGGTCGTCGAGCGCGAACCGCTCGGCCGCGGCGGCGGCCTGAAGCACGCCGCGGCCTCCCTGCCCCGGCCCCAGGAGCCCTGGTACGCCACCAACGGCGACATCTGGACGCGCTTCTCGCTGCGGGAGATGGCCGCCTTCCACGTCGAGCGGGCCGCGGTCGCCACGCTGGCGCTGGCCCGTCCGCGCATCCCGTGGGGCGCCGTGGAGACCGACGAGTTCGGCCACGTCCTGGACTTCATCGAGGCCCCGCCCTCGCCGTTCCTCATCAACGCGGGCGTCTACGTCTTCTCCCCCGAGTTCACCGGGCTGCTCCCGGAACGCGGTGACCACGAGCGCACCACCTTCCCCCAACTCGCCCGGGAACGGCGGCTCGCGGGCTTCCCGCTGCCCCAGGGCGCGTACTGGCGGGCCATCGACACCGCCAAGGACCTGGCCGAGGCCGCGAAGGAACTCGCCTCGCAGCCCTGAGCGCACCGACCGCGGCACAGCCCGCGCCACGGGCGGCGCCGCAGGCAGCGCCGCAGGCAGCGGCAGGGAACGACGAAGAGGCGGCCGGAGGGTGGAACCTCCGGCCGCCTCTTCCCGTGTGCCGTACGGGCGTTACGCGACCTTGCCCGAGCCGTGCCGGGCCGGGGCCCCGAGCAGCCAGCCCGAGGTCTCGCCGCTGCCCAGCAGCCCGCCGAGCGCGCCGCCGCTGTCGGAGGAACCGCCGCCGGTGCCGCCGGTGCCGTTGCCGCCGCCCTGCGTGGGCGGGTTGCTGGGCACCGTGGGGCGGGACGGGACGGACGGCGCGGTCTGCGCGGGCCCGCCGCCGGTGCCGCCGCCACTGCCGGTGTTGGCCGAGGACGACCCGGGACGCGACTGCGTGGCGTTCGGGGCCGAGGACGCCGCCCCCCGCGCCGACGGCGAGGCGGACGGGGAGGACGAGGGACCGCCGGAGCGGCCCGCCGAGGGGGCCGTGGAGGGCCGGGACGACTTCTCCCCGGGTACCTCGGGCAGCGGGGAGCCCTCGAGGTTGTTGGTCGGGACGTCGGTCGGGGCGGGGAGCTGCGAGCGCGGGCTGGTGGACCGTACGGCGGTGCCGAGGGTGGCACCGACCACGAGCGAGATCCCGACCAGCACCGTGGCCAGCACCGCGCCGCGCCGCAGCACCCGGCTCCGCAACTCCCCCAGCGGGGCGCGCGGGCCGAGCTTGCGCCAGGCCTCGCTCGCCAGCCGGCCGTCGGCGGAGTAGACCGGCGCCCCAGCGATGACCAGCGGGCTCCAGGCGGCGAGCAGGATGATGTCGGGCGTGTCGTACGCCGGGACGGTCCGCCAGCTCACCGTCACCAGCAGCGCCGCCGACAGCAGGGCGCCGATCGACGCCGCGAACCGCTGCCAGAGCCCGAAGACCGTGAGCACACCGGCGATCACCTGCAGGAAGGCCACCGTGAGTCCGGCGCCGATGGGGTGCGCGAGGGCGAGGTCGCGCAGCGGCTCGGCCAGCCCCCACGGGTGGAGCGAGCCGAGCCAGGTCACCATCGAGCCGCGCTTGCCGCCGTCGAAGTACACGGGGTCGCAGAGCTTGCCCATGCCGGCGTAGATGGAGATGAAGCCCAGGAAGATGCGCAGCGGCAGCAGCACGATGCCGAGGTTCATCCGGCGGCCGGGGTAGTAGGCGTGCCGGATGGGTTCGGCGCGTTCGCGGTTGCGGGCGCGGCCGTACTCCTCGTCGGGATCCGCGTACGGATCGAAGTCGGGGTCCTCGTCGACGGGGCCGGCGGGCGGCGCGGCGTACGCGAACTCGCTGGTGTCCTCGGGGTCGAGGTAGTCGTCGTAGGCGCCGCGCGCGGGGCGGATGCCGCCGAGCATCTCGCCGGGCGCCGGCGGCCGGCGCGGCGGGCCGACGACGGGCTGCGGCGGCTCCTCGATCCGCGGCAGCACCTGCGTCGCGGCGCCGAGGTCGGGGCCGTCCACCTGACCGTGGCGCACCGCGGCGAGCAGGTGGCCGGCAGCGGCGTCGCCGGGTTCGCTGCGCCCGGACCACACCAGGGGCGCACCGCGCCGCTGTGCGGCCGCGGAGGGGCGGACGGAGGTCGGAATGACGGGGACGCGCTGGGTCCTCGTCAGGGCACGGCCCGACGCCGTGCCGAGCTGCACGCGGAAGCTCGCGTGATTGACGATGACCTGGGCCGGGTCGGAGGAGACCTTATGCATGTTGAGCACAGGCTCGTCGGTGACCGCCGACGACCGTCCCCCCGGAGGAGTGCGGGGTGTTCTGGTGTCCACACTCATCTAACCGAGTGACACCCGATAAGGACACTGTGTGACGGGCCCCGTTGTGTCCGAGGCCCGTCAATCAGGGGTTGTCGCCGGGGCGCGCACGGGGGCGCGTCCGGGTTCAGGCCCGGCGGCGCGCCGCCTCGTAGAGCACGATGCCCGCGGCGACGCCCGCGTTCAGCGACTCGGCGCCACCCGGCATCGGGATGCGCACCCGCAGGTCGCAGGTCTCCCCGACGAGCCGCGACAGGCCCTTGCCCTCCGAACCCGCGACGACGACGACCGGCCCGGCCAGCGCCTCGAGGTCCTGCAACTCGGTCTCGCCGTCGGCGGTCAGGCCGACGACCGTGAGACCCGCCTTCTGGTAGGCCTCGAGCGTGCGGGTGAGGTTGGTGGCGCGGGCGACCGAGACGCGCGCGGCGGTGCCGGCCGAGGTCTTCCAGGCGCCCGCGGTCATCCCGGCGGCGCGGCGCTCGGGCACGACGACCCCGTGGCCGCCGAAGGCGGCGACGGAGCGGACGACGGCGCCGAGGTTGCGCGGGTCGGTGACCCCGTCCAGCGCGACGATCAGCGGGTCCTCGCCCGCGTCGAAGGCCGCGGCGGCGAGGTCCTCGGGGTGGGCATACTCGTACGGCGGGATCTGCAGGACCAGGCCCTGGTGGTTGAGCCCGTTGGTGATGCGGTCGAGCTCCGGGCGCGGCGCCTCCATCAGCGGGATGCCCCGGTCGGTGGCGAGCTTGATCGCCTCGCGCACGCGCTCGTCGTTGTCGATGAACTGCTGGACGTAGACCGCCGAGGCCGGGATGTCGGCGCGCAGCGCCTCCACCACCGGGTTGCGCCCGGCCACCAGCTCCGAGGTGGACTTGGAGCCCCGGCCGGACGGGCGGCGCGACTGCGTGGACGCGGCGCGCTTCACCTTGGCGTTCGCGGCACGCTGCTTGGCGTGCCCCTTGCGCGCCTCCGCGGGCGGGGTGGGGCCCTTGCCCTCCAGACCCCTGCGCCGCTGCCCGCCGCTACCGACCGTGGCGCCCTTCTTGTTGGACGTGCGGCGGTTCCTGCGCTGGCTGTTGCCGGCCATGGGTCACCTGTTTCCTGCTGCTGTTGCTGCTACTGCGTGAACGTACGTACGTGTCAATGATGACGCGGACGCCCGGCTACCGGGAGCCGAGCGTCCAGCGCGGCCCGGAGGGGGTGTCCTCGATCTCCAGCCCGGACTGCTGGAGCCGGTCGCGGATGGCGTCGGCGGTCGCGTAGTCCTTGCGCCCGCGGGCCGACTCCCGCTGCTCCAGCACCAGCCGGACGAGGGAGTCCACGACCCCGTGCAGGTCCTCCCCGCGGCCGTCGCCGGACCAGTGCGCGTCCAGCGGGTCCAGGCCCAGGACGCCGAGCATCGCGCGCACCTCGGCGAGGCGGGCGACGGCGCTCTCCTTGTCGTCCGCGGTGAGCGCCGAGTTGCCCTGCCGGACGGTGGTGTGGACGATCGCCAGCGCCTGCGGGACGCCCATGTCGTCGTCCATCGCCTCGGCGAAGGCCGGCGGCACCTCGGCGGCCGGCTCGACCGGGCCCGCCATCTCGACGACCCGCTGCACGAAGCCCTCGATCCGCGCGAACGCCGACTCGGCCTCGCGCAGCGACTCCTCGCTGTACTCGATCATCGAGCGGTAGTGCGGGGTGCCGAGGTAGTAGCGCAGCACGATGGGCCGCCAGCGCTTGGTCATCTCGCTCACGAGCACCGAGTTGCCGAGCGACTTGCTCATCTTCTCGCCGCTCATCGTGACCCAGGCGTTGTGCACCCAGTACTGCGCGAAGTCGTCGCCGTAGGCCTTGGCCTGGGCGATCTCGTTCTCGTGGTGCGGGAAGATCAGGTCGATGCCGCCGCCGTGGATGTCGAAGGCGGTGCCCAGGTACTTGTGGGCCATCGCGGAGCACTCCAGGTGCCAGCCGGGACGGCCACGGCCCCACGGGGTCTCCCAGGACGGCTCGCCGGGCTTGACGGCCTTCCACATCGCGAAGTCGCGGGCGTCCCGCTTGCCGGTCTCGCCCTCGCTCTCCGGCTGGCGCAGGTTGTCGAGCTCCTGGTTGGACAGCTCCAGGTAGTCCGGGAAGGAGCGGACGTCGAAGTAGACGTTGCCCTCGGACTCGTAGGCGTGGCCGCGCTCGATGAGACCGCGCATCATCTCGATCATCTCGGGCACGTGGCCGGTCGCGCGCGGCTCGTACGTGGGCGGCAGGCAGCCGAGCGCGTCGTAACCGTCGTTGAAGGCCCGCTCGTTCTCGTAACCGATCGCCCACCAGGGGCGGCCCTGCTCGCCGGACTTGGCGATGATCTTGTCGTCGATGTCGGTGACGTTGCGGACGAACGTGACCTCGTAGCCGCGGTAGGCGAACCAGCGGCGCATGATGTCGAAGTTCAGTCCGGACCGGATGTGCCCGATGTGCGGGGCTGCCTGCACGGTCGCGCCGCACAGGTAGATCGAGACGCAGCCCGGCCGGAGCGGGGTGAAGTCACGGACCTGGCGCGCGTCGGTGTCGTACAGGCGAATAGTCACGCATCAAGGGTAGTGGTCCCGGGTGCGTGCGCCGTCCGATCCACGGGAGCTTCATGGTGTTGTGACGCTCGCGGCGGCCGTCGCACCGGCCGCAGGAGCGTTCGGCTGGCGGGCGCCTCACCCGTACGGCGGACGGCACGGCCCTGCGGGCGCCGGGTCAACTCCCTCGTACCGCCGGTTACTTCGCGCGGCGGACCACCAGCGCGGTCGCCACGGCCGCCAGCCCCTCACCGCGCCCGGTGAAGCCCAGACCGTCGGTCGTCGCGCCGGAGACCGCCACGGGGGCGCCCACCGCCGCGGACAGGATCTTCTGGGCCTCGTCGCGGCGCTTGCCGATCTTGGGGCGGGGACCGATGACCTGGACGGCCACGTTGCCGATGTCGTAGCCCGCCTCGCGGACGATCCGGGCGGCCTCCGTGAGCAAGGTCACACCGGGTGCGCCCGACCACTCAGGGCGCCCGGTGCCGAAGTGCGCGCCCAGGTCGCCCATGCCGGCGGCGGAGAACAGCGCGTTGCAGGCGGCGTGCGCGACGACGTCGGCGTCGGAGTGCCCGGCCAGGCCGTCCCCCTCGCCCTCCCACAGCAGACCGGCGACCCACAGTTCGCGGCCCGCCTCGAAGGCGTGGATGTCGGTGCCGATGCCCACCTGGGGCAGCACGGGGACGTGGGGGGCCGGGGCGGTGCCCGTCGGCTCAGTAGTCATCGGTGGCCCTCCTGCGGGCGAGGACGGCCTCGGCGAGGACCAGGTCCAGCGGGCGGGTGACCTTGAAGGCCTCCTCGTGCCCCGGCACGACCAGCACCGGGACGCCGAGCCGCTCGACCATGCTCGCGTCGTCCGTGACCGGCCCGGTGACCGTGGTGTGCGCCTTGAGCAGCGTCGCCCGGTCGAAGCCCTGGGGGGTCTGGACGGCGCGCAGCAGCGAGCGGTCCGGGGTGCCGACGACGGCGTCGGTCGCCGGGTCGATCTCCTTGACCGTGTCGGCCAGCGGCAGCCCCGGCACGACGGCCGAGGCACCGTCCCGCACGGCGGCGGCGACGGCGTCGACCATGTCGACCGGCACCAGCGGGCGGGCGGCGTCGTGGACGAGCACCACCTCGACCTCGTCCGGCAGCGCGGCCAGGCCCAGCCGTACCGAGTCCTGCCGGCTCTCGCCGCCGGCGACGACCCTTATGTCCTTGGCCTCGGGCAGGCCGTTGCTGTCGAGCAGCGCCCTGACCTCGGCGACCCCGTCCGGGGGCGCCACGACGACGACCAGTGACACCGCGCGGGCGCGGGTCATGGCACGCACGGCGTGCACGAGGATGGGGACGCCGCCCAGGGTGCGCAGCGCCTTGGGCGCACCGGGGCCGAGCCGGACTCCACGTCCGGCGGCGGGAATGACTGCCGCGGTAGTCAGGTTTGTGTCCTTGGCCGAAATGGGTATCGCCTCAACGTGCCGGGCGCGAAGCCCCTGTCGGACCCTTCCGTGACACCGACAGGGCCAGCTGCCCGGGCCCGGCACCCAGTATGCAGGGGGAAGCGACGCGCGAACGAAGACGAGGGGGATCCTCGGCGTCGTCGAAGTGCCAGGCCACCGTGAGGGCACCCCGGCATGCCGCAGTGCCCGGCGTAGGGAACGCACCGGGCACCACGGCGGAAATCCGCGTCAGGACGCGAGGACCTCGTCGAGGAGGGTCTCGGCCTTGTCCTCGTTGGTGTTCTCCGCGAGCGCGAGCTCACTGACCAGGATCTGGCGGGCCTTGGCGAGCATGCGCTTCTCGCCGGCCGACAGCCCGCGCTCCCGCTCGCGACGCCACAGGTCACGCACGACTTCCGCGACCTTGATGACATCGCCGGAGGCGAGTTTCTCCAGATTCGCCTTGTACCGGCGGGACCAGTTGGTGGGCTCCTCGGTGTACGGTGCGCGCAGCACCTCGAAGACCCGGTCCAGCCCTTCCTGACCGACCACGTCGCGCACGCCGACGAACTCCGCATTGTCCGCGGGCACGCGTACCGTCAAGTCGCCCTGGGCGACCTTGAGCACCAAGTAGGTCTTGTCCACGCCTTTGATCTGGCGAGTTTCGATGGCCTCGATCAGCGCGGCCCCGTGATGGGGATAGACCACGGTGTCGCCAACCTTGAACGTCATGTGACAGGTACCCCTTCCGTGGCTATCCAGGGTAACACGGGAACGGCTGGTTCTGAATGGCGTTTTCGCAGGTCAGGGCATATCTCGGGGCTTGACAAGTGCGCCCGGAACGTGCTGCGGGAGGGGAGCGGAAGGCGGAATTCGCAGGTCGGAGTGGGTGTCGAGGGGCCCAGAAACGCTGCCGTTACACCCTCCCGGGGGCCAGGACAAGGGGAGGAACATCCCGATTTGTCGCTCTCTTGCGGGGGGTCTCTCGCTACTCCGTTCGGCCGCCCCGGGCTTCGTGTGATCCATTTTCGCACCACGCCGGATTTCCGTCCGGCGGATGAACGGTAAATGGATCTTGCCGGTGTGGCGGGAATCGTTCGGCGGAATCCCGTAATGGATTCCGCCGCGCCCGCGCCGTTCCGCCCGGGCCCCCGTGGAAGGCCCCCGACGGCCCCCTGGAACGTCTCCCGGACACCCGGGTGGGTGAAGCCCCGGCCCGCCGGGGGGTGGCCCGGTGCGGGCGCACGAGACAGGCTCGGTAACCTAATCCAGCACCAGGTAACCCGTAAGTCCCGTACGTCCGTACCTCCGTACCCCGCCCAAGGAGATGCCGCCGCCGTGAGCAGCAGCCTTCGACGCGGCGCTCTCGCCGCCGCCCTTGCACTCTCGCTCTTCCCGCTCGCCGCCTGCGCTGCCGGGAACAGCGCGGAGACGCTGCGCGTCAGGCCGGACAACGCCGCGACCAGCGTCGGCGACATCGAGGTCCAGAACGTCGTCGTGCTCACCCAGGCCACCTCCGACGGTTCCTCCTCGGTGACGGCCAAGATCTTCAACAACGGCGACGAGTCGCAGACCCTGGACTCCGTGAAGGTCGGCTCCCTGGACGCCGATCTGTCCGGCCCCATCACCCTGCCCGGCCACAGCGCCGTGCTGCTCGGCGGTGACGGCAACCCGTCCGCCCTGTTCAAGGGCGGCTCCGCGAGCAAGACCGACGGCGACTTCAAGGATGTCGTCTTCGACTTCAGCAAGACCGGCGAGGTCTCCCTGCAGAGCCTCGCGCTGCCCGCCGCCGGCTACTACGCCTCCTTCGGGCCGAGCGGGAAGCCCTCGCCCACGGAGTCCGCGAGCCCGGGCGAGTCGCCCGCCGAGGGCGCCACGGCCTCGCCGACCGAGACCGAGACGATCACCGAGTCGCCCGCCGGCTGAGCACGCCCCGGCACGCGAAGGGGCCCCGGGAGCACATCGCCCCCGGGGCCCCTTCCTGCCCGGTCACCGGTTTACGGCTCGAACTTGTAGCCCAGGCCGCGGACCGTCACCAGGTAGCGCGGCGCGCCCGGGTCCGGTTCGAACCCGATCCCGCGTGCGCTCCTCGCACCGCCCGGCCCCAGGGGGCCTGACGGGCTTCGC
>NZ_JARAVK010000127.1:10638-26774 GCF_033792765.1 Streptomyces sp. PA03-6a
ACAGCGCTGTGCCGGACCCCGTCCGGCGTCCCGGGCCGCGGCCGGTTTACGGCTCGAACTTGTAGCCCAGGCCGCGGACCGTCACCAGGTAGCGCGGCGCACCCCGGTCCGGCTCGAACCCGATCCCGCGTGCGCTCCTCGCACCGCCCGGCCCCAGGGGGCCTGACGGGCTTCGCAGCGCTGTGCCGGACCCCGTCCGGCGTCCCGGGCCGCGGCCGGTTTACGGCTCGAACTTGTAGCCCAGGCCGCGGACCGTCACCAGGTAGCGCGGCGCGCCCGGGTCCGGTTCGATCTTGGCGCGGAGGCGCTTGACGTGGACGTCGAGGGTCTTGGTGTCGCCGACGTAGTCGGCGCCCCAGACCCGGTCGATGAGCTGCATGCGGGTGAGGACGCGGCCCGCGTTGCGCAGCAGCATCTCCAGGAGGTCGAACTCCTTGAGCGGCAGGTCGACCTTGCCGCCGCCCACCGTCACGACGTGCCGGTCGACGTCCATGCGGACCGGGCCGGCCTCCAGCGCGGACGGCGAGATCTCCTCGGGCTCGCCGCGACGGCGCAGCACCGCCCGGATCCGGGCGACCAGCTCGCGGGAGGAGAAGGGCTTGGTGACGTAGTCGTCCGCTCCTATTTCGAGACCGACAACCTTGTCGATCTCGCTGTCCTTCGCGGTGACCATGATCACCGGGACGTTGGACTTCAGCCGCAGCTGGCGGCAGACCTCCGTGCCGGGCAGGCCCGGCAGCATCAGGTCGAGCAGGACCAGGTCGGCGCCGTTGCGCTCGAACTCGTCCAGCCCGTCGGGCCCGGTCGCGGCGATGGCGACCTCGAAGCCTTCCTTGCGGAGCATGTACGACAGGGCATCACTGAAGGACTCTTCGTCCTCGACGACGAGTACTCGGGTCACGGGAGGACCTCCGGGGCGGGGATGTGATCGGGGAACGTCTCGTAGAGGGCGGAAGAGGACCCGGAGCCGGGCCCGCCGTCCTCCACCGCCACGGCGGTGGAGCGGTCCCGGCCGTCCCGGGACGCCGCGGCTTCGGGCAGCCGCAGGGTGAAGGTGGAGCCCTGGCCTTCGGCACTCCACACCGTGACCTCCCCGCCGTGGGAGGCGGCCACGTGCTTGACGATGGACAGACCGAGTCCGGTGCCGCCCGTGGCGCGCGAGCGCGCCGGGTCGACCCGGTAGAACCGCTCGAAGACGCGGTCCCGGTCCTTTTCGGAGATGCCGATCCCCTGGTCGGTCACGGAGATCTCGATCAGGTCGCCACTGGGTGCGGCAACCCTGCGGCCCGCGATGCCCACACGGGTGCGGACCGGGCTGTAGTTGACCGCGTTCTCGACGAGGTTGCCGAGCGCGGCCGCGAGCTGGCCACGGTTGCCCCAGATGTACAGCTCGGGGGCGCCGCCGGTGGCCATGGTGATCTGCTTGGCGTTCGCCGGGTGGCGGCAGCGGTCGACCGCCTCGGCGACGAGGTCGTCGACGGCGACCGGCTCGGCGTCGTCGAGGGGGTTGTCGTCCTGGACCCGGGAGAGGTCGATGATCTCCTGGACCAGGCTGGTCAGCCGGGCGGCCTCGATCTGCATCCGGCCCGCGAAGCGCTCGACGGCCTCGGGGTCGTCGCTGGCGTCCATCACCGCTTCGGAGAGCAGGGACAGCGCGCCGACCGGGGTCTTGAGCTCATGGCTCACGTTGGCGACGAAGTCGCGCCGGACCGCCTCGATGCGCCGGGCGTCGGTCAGGTCCTCGACCAGGAGCAGCACCAGGCGCGAGCCCAGTGGTGCCACCCGGGCGGAGACCGCGAGGCCCTCGCCCCGGCCGGCGCCCCGGCGCGGCAGGTCCAGTTCCACCTGCCGTATCTCGCCGTCCCGCCGGGTCTCCCGGGCCATCTGCAGCATCTGGTCGACGGCGAGCCTTCCGCCACGAACCAGCCCGAGGGCGTACGCCGCCGAGCTTGCCTTGACCACCGTGTCGCCCTCGTCGAGGACGACGGCCGACGAGCGCAGCACGGACAGCACCGTGTCCACGCCCGGCGGTAGTACGGCTGCGGCGTCGGGCCGCAGGGATGTGCGCGTCGGGCGGGCCTGTTCCCGCTCGCTCCAGCGGAACGCGAGCACAGCGATCACACCGGTGCAGAGCCCGGCGATCGCACTGGCTGCGGCGACTGCCGCGTTCACGTCCATACCCCCAGGTTAGGGGGACGGAATGAGTGACCCACAGCGGTCGGAGCGTCTTCTCGAACGCGCGTTGCCAAGAGTTCACCGTGGTGTCAGCACCGGTTCATTCCCGATGCTCGAGCGGTACGCGTGTGCGCGCGAGGTTGGGGAGCGTGTCAGCGTGGGAGGACAATCCTCTTTTCGAACGGCTCAAGCGGCAACGGAAGGATCGCGATGCGCGACGCATATCACGAGGAACTCGACTCGATCGGTGACGGCCTGGTCGACATGGCCCGGCTGGTCGGCTCCGCGATCGGGCGGGCCACCACGGCGCTGCTCGACGCGGACCTCAAGCTCGCGGAGAGCGTGATCGCCGCCGACGAGAAGGTGGACGACCTGCAGCGCGAGCTGGAGAACCGGGCCATCACCCTGCTCGCCCGCCAGCAGCCCGTCGCGACCGACCTGCGGATCGTCGTCACCAGCCTGCGCATGAGCGCGGACCTGGAGCGCTCCGGCGACCTCGCCCGCCATGTGGCGAAGCTCGCACGGCTGCGGTTCCCCAACACCGCCGTCCCGAGCGACCTGCACGCCACGATCCTGGAGATGGGCCAGCTGGCGCAGCGCCTGATGGCCAAGGCCGCCGAGGTGATCATCAGCAAGGACGTCGACGACGCCCTGCAGCTGGAGGCGGACGACGACCGCATGGACGAGCTGCACCGCACGCTCTTCCAGCACCTGCTCGACGACCGCTGGAAGCACGGCATCGAGACGGCCGTGGACGTCACTCTCGTCGGCCGCTACTACGAGCGCTTCGCCGACCACGCGGTCTCGGTCGCCAAGCGCGTCGTCTACCTCGTCACGGGCGAGCACGCGGACGAGCTGTCCCCGCCTCCCACCCCGATGCCGGCGGACTAGCGGCCGACGGCCGTACGGCGCGGGACGACGCGGCGCGCGGGGCGGGTGCGCCCCCCGGGCGGAACGCTTCCGCGCGCCGTTGATGCGCCGGTGGGCTATGCCGTTCACTGGTGGCAGGCATGCAGGCAGCCGTCACCAACGGCATAGGAGGGTAACCATGCCCGAGTCCCCCACGTCGCCCACCGCCCGCGACCAGCCGTCCCCCGAGGGGACCCCGCAGTCCCCCGGCATCCGTGAGCTGCCGCTGCTCGGAGCATGCGGCTGCGGTTCGGGCTGCGGATGCGGCTGCCAGTCCGGAGCGCCCTGCCGCTGCGGCGGCAGCTGCTGACTCCACCGAGTCCACGCCACCCGCGTTCCTCACGCTCGGGGGCCCGTCCGGAGCGACCGGACGGGCCCCCGACGCCGTGTCCCCCGGGTCACCCGCCGTCGTACGCGCGCCGCAGCGCGGCGAGGTCCATCTTCTTCATGGACAGCATCGCCTCCGTGGCCCGCCTGGCCTTCTCCGGGTCGGCGTCCCCGACCATCTCCAGCAGCACCTCGGGGAACACCTGCCAGGACACCCCGTACCGGTCCTTCAGCCACCCGCAGGGGCCCTCCTCACCGCCGTCGGTGAGCTTCTCCCAGTAGTAGTCGACCTCGGCCTGGTCGGCGCAGCGGATCTGGAACGAGACCGCCTCGTTGAAGGTGAAGTGCGGACCGCCGTTCAGCGCCACGAACTTCTGCCCGTTGGCCGTGAACTCCACCGCCAGCACGGACCCCGCGGGGCCGGGCCCGGCCTCGGTGTAGCGGCCGATCGTGCCGATCGCGGAGTTCTTGAAGATCGAGACGTAGTGGTTCGCCGCCTCCTCGGCCTTCCCGTCGAACCACAGGCACGTGGTGAATCCGTCGGTGGTCATCGCTGCCTCCTCCTGACGCATGGGCGCGTACGTCCTAAGGACGGTCCCGGCGCCGGAAACTCATCGGCGTACGGCCATGTGCCGGCTCGCCGTCCCGGGGCCCCCGACGGGCGTGGCGGAGGCGTCCCCTAGCCTGTGCCGATCACCACGGTGTGCGGTGATCAGTTGGGAGGAGATCGTCATGGTTGCTGCCCCGGCACTGGCGGAGCTGCGCGAGGTCTGCCAGCCGCAGGCGAAGCTGCGGAGCCGCAACGGCGAGCACTGGGCGGGCCGCCTGTACATGCGGCGCGTTTCGCTCCGCATGACCCGGCAACTGGTGCGGACCCGGATCTCCCCCGACATGCTGACGTGGACGATGGTCGTGTGCGGTGTCGGCGCGGGCGCCGCCCTTCTCATCCCGGGGCTCACCGGGGCCGTGCTGGCCGCCGTGCTCTTCCAGCTCTTCCTGCTCTTCGACTGCGTGGACGGCGAGGTCGCCCGCTGGAAGGGGCAGAACAGCGCGACCGGCATCTACGTCGACCGTCTCGGCGCCTACCTGGCCGACGCGGCACTGCTGACCGGGGCCGGCTTCCGGGTGGCCCACGACGGGTCCGCGTACTGGGCCTCGGTCGGCCTCGCGACGGCCCTGGGTGTCGTGCTGCTGAAGGCGTCCACCGACCTCGTCGACGTCGCCCGTGCCCGCCGGGGCCTGTCCGTCGCCGACGACGAGGCGGCCCGGCCCCGTTCCGAGGGCGTCGCCACCGTCCGCCGGCTCGCCTCCGCCCTCAAGATCCACCGCCTCACCAACGGCATCGAGGCCTCCCTCGTCCTGCTCGCCGCGGCCGTCGCGGACACCCTGACCGGCAGTCCCGCCCCCACCGCTTGGACGCTCGCCGCGCTGGCGGTGATCACATGGCTGATGGTGGTGGCCCACCTGGCATCGATCCTGTCGTCCTCGCGGCTGCGCTGACGCCGGGTTCGGTCGGCCGGGCCCTGGTCATCAGCAGGTGGCCCCTGCGGAAGCGCTCGTCCGGTCCGGGCTCCCGGAGCATGCGGCCGGTTTCGGTGAAGCCGGCGGCCGCCGCCAGGGCGGCGAGGTCGTCGATCGGCCACCGGTAGGCCGTCGTCACCTTGTGGTCGAACGCCTCGAGAGGGCCGCCGCCGGATTCGAAGAAGCCCAGCAGGAGATGGCCGCCCGGGGCCAGGGCCCGGGCGAACTCGTCGAAGTACGGGGGCAGTTCGCCTGGCGGCGTGTGGATGACGGAGTACCAGGACACGATGCCGTCCAGCTCGCCGTCGGCGACGTCGTCCAGGGCGTCCATCGAGCCGACGTCGAAGCGCAGTTCCGGATGGGCCTCGCGGGCGAGGCCGATCATCACCGGCGACAGGTCGACGCCGAAGGCCTCCAGCCCCAGGTCCCGCAGGTGCGCGGTGAGGTACCCCGGGCCGCAGCCGAGGTCGGCGACGGTCCTCCCGCCGGCCGCCCGCACGCAGTCGGCGAAGGCCGCGATCAGCGCGCGGTCCAGCGGGAGCGAGCCGAGCGAGTCGCGGAACAGTTCCGCGTAGAGGACGGCGACGGCGTCGTACGCGCCGGCCGTCGTGACGGCGTGGGGGGAGGAGTCCCCAGGATCGGCGAACCAGGCTCCGATCGACTCCCACTGGAAGGCGTCCCGCCAGGCGGCCCCGCCCGCCGTCCAGCCCTGAAGGGCGGCGACGACCTTCTCCGCGGACACCGTTCGCGTCCGGTAGTGCTCGGCGGGGGCGCGGTCCCGGTACTCGAGCTGGTACGTGCCGTCGGGGCGGTGCCACACCTGGGCGTAACACTGCTCGTCCGCGGCGCACTCCATGACCAGGTGCCCGTCACGCGGGAGGTTCAGCACCGCCTTCTCCAGCTCGGCGCCGCGGGGGCTGCCGTCATCGGGGCGGTGACCGGGGTGCGCGAGGGGGTCGGTGTCCACGGGATCCTCTCCTTCCGGTTGGACGGGTGGCAGTCCACAGGCGTCGATCAGTTCGAAGAACAGGTCCTCCACGAACGGGTCCGCCCGTTTGGCGAGCACCTCGCGCAGCGAGTCACGGTCCGCGGTGAACCCGGCCTCGGCGGCCCAGCCGGCGATCTCCTCCGCGATCCCCGGCACCTCCGCGAGCATCCAGCGGACGTTCCGCTCCTTCCCGCTCTCCCCCGGGGGCGCGTCGTCCACGGCCGGCGGCGACCCGGCGATCTCGTAATCGGCGGCCATCTCCGGGTCGAGGAAGGCGGACCAGACCGCCCCGGAGGGCGTGCGGCCGCGTACGAAGCAGACGTCGCTGTCGAAGACGCTCGCGATCAGGACGGGCGAACCGGTCGCGGCCACCAGCCTCTCCAGCCATCGGTCGTCGTCGTTGTCCGGAAGCGACCGGCCGAACTGCAGCGTCTGCCAGCCCCCGGGGCGCGGCAGGCACACGTCCAGGTCGTCGGCGGACTCCTCGAACCCGCGCATCCGCTCCAACGGCGCGTCACTGCGCGCCAGTACGAAATCGCCGGTGTACCCCATGGCTCCCTCCCCGAAGGCTGCCGCCGATGCTAGCGACGGCCACCGACACCGCTCGGTGCGAACGCCCTACCCTGCTGCGGGGACAGCGACTTTCGGGGGGGGACCGTGACCGCACTGCCGGCGAGCGTGGACCGCGACATCCTCGATCACCGGATCATGTGCGCGGTGCGGACCATCCGGGAGACCCTGGGCTGCTCGATCCACGAGGCCATCGACCTGGTCGCCGTCCGGCACGAGGAACTGCGCCGGGAGCGCCCAGACGACTTCGGCTTCGGGCCCGAGGAGTTCGGCCGGGGCTTCCACTCCTGATACTCCTGAGCGGCGGTGCGCGTACCGAGGCCGGCTATTCGTCCAGCAGCGCCCGCAGCCGTGCCTTCCGCCGGTCGGCGGCCGCAGCGGAAGGGGGCGGGGCCGCACGCTTCCCCCCGTCCGAGGGCCCGGCCTGCCGGCCGCGCCGGGCCGCGTTCAGCAGGGCCCGGACTTCCGCCAGACCGGAGACCACGGCGACCGGTTGCCATGCATAGCCGTCCCATTGCGAGATGAGACGTGGGGCGTCCGGATCCACGTGAGCGCCCCGCGGCGGCCCCGAAGCAAGGGTGCCGGCACGGAGCCGGCCCTTCCTGCGTGCCTGCCGTTCCTCACGGCGCTCCACCCACTGCTCCAGGGGCTCGTCCTCCATGCGCACAGCATGTCCCGGCAGGCCCCGGGACACCACAGCCACGCGGAAACGAACCCCGGGCGTTCGGCCTCCCCTAACCGCGCGGAGCGGGAACCTGCTTCCAGCCCTCGACGGACCGGGTCACGAAGAACACCCGGTAGACGTCGCGCGTCCACACGCTCGCGCCGTCCCCGTACTCGTGAAGCTCCTCGAAGGCCTCTTCCTCGGAGTCGTAGCTGTACTTCCGCCCCTTCGCGTCCCGGATCATCCACTCTCTGCCGGGCAACCCGGCAAGCCCCATCGCCATGGTGACGTCCCTCCCTCGATGCGACCAAGATCGTAACCACCTCTCGTCGGCCCCGGATAAGCAACAAGCCCCCTCCCCGCGGAGAAACCGCAGGCAGGGGGCTTGATCGCGTCGGGTTACTTCTTCTTGCCCTGGTTCTTCACGGCCTCGATCGCCGCCGCGGCCGCCTCGGGGTCGAGGTAGCGGCCGCCCGGGGTGACGGGGCGGAAGTCGGCGTCGAGCTCGTAGGCGAGCGGGATGCCGGTGGGGATGTTCAGGCCCGCGATGTCGGCGTCGGAGATGCCGTCGAGGTGCTTGACGAGGGCGCGCAGGCTGTTGCCGTGGGCGGCGACCAGGACGGTGCGGCCGGTGAGGAGGTCGGGGACGATGCCGTCGTACCAGTACGGCAGCATGCGGTCGACGACGTCCTTCAGGCACTCGGTGCGCGGGCGCAGCTCCGGCGGGATGGAGGCGTAACGCAGGTCGTCGCTCTGGGAGAACTCGCTGCCGTCCTCGATCGGCGGCGGCGGGGTGTCGTAGGAACGGCGCCAGAGCATGAACTGCTCCTCGCCGAACTCGGCGAGGGTCTGCGCCTTGTCCTTGCCCTGGAGGGCGCCGTAGTGGCGCTCGTTGAGGCGCCAGCTGCGGTGGACGGGGATCCAGTGCCGGTCGGCGGCCTCGAGGGCCAGCTGCGCGGTGCGGATCGCGCGCTTCTGGAGGGAGGTGTGGACGACGTCGGGGAGGAGTCCGGCGTCCTTCAGCAGCTCGCCGCCCCGGACCGCCTCCTTCTCGCCCTTTTCGTTCAGGTTGACGTCAACCCAGCCAGTGAAGAGGTTCTTAGCGTTCCACTCGCTCTCGCCGTGGCGGAGGAGGATCAGCTTGTACGGAGCTTCAGCCATGGCAAGGAGTCTAAGAGAAAACCCCTTGGTGCCCTCCGGAGGGCCGATGTAAGCTGCGCTGGCCACTCTGGCCCATTACGCCTACGACGCCCCGACGCCGCGAGGAGCAGCCGCCGTGCCCGATGTCAGACGTGCCGTACGGGAGACCGTCTCGGGACTCCCCCGGACCTTCTGGTGGCTGTGGACCAGCACACTGGTCAACCGGCTCGGCGGCTTCGTCGTCACCTTCCTCGCGCTCTACCTCACCCTCGACCGGGGCTACTCCGCCACCTACGCCGGTCTCGTCGCGTCCCTGTACGGCCTCGGCGGCGCCGTCGGCGCGGTCGTCGGCGGGGTGCTGACCGACCGGCTGGGGCGGCGCTCGACGATGCTGCTGGCGCAGGTCGCGGCCGCGGCCGGTACGGCGACGCTGGCCTTCGTGGACGGGCAGGCGGAGATCGCCGGGGTGGCCACCGTGATCGGCGTGGCGAGCAGCGCCTCGCGGCCCGCGGTGCAGGCGATGATGGCGGACGTGGTGCCCGCCACGGACCGGGTGCGGGCGTTCTCGCTCAACTACTGGGCGATCAACATCGGCTTCGCCGTCTCCTCGGCGGCGGCCGGCCTCATCGCCTCGCAGGGCTACCTCTGGCTCTTCCTCGGCGACGCGTTCATGACGGTGCTCTGCGCGGTGGTGATCTACGCCAAGGTGCCGGAGTCCATGCCGGGCCGGGAGCCCGCGACCCCGGGGCGGTCCTCCGGGGTGGCCGGAGCGGCCGGGGGCGGGGAGTCGCGGGTCGGCCTCGGGGTGGTCCTGCGCGACCAGCGCTTCATGTGGTTCGTCGCGCTGACGTTCCTGCTGGGCACGGTCACCCAGCAGGGTTCGACGACCCTCTCGGTCGACATGGGCCGCCAGGGCTTCTCCGCGAGCCAGTACGGCCTGATCATCGGGCTCAACGGCCTGCTGATCGTGCTCCTGCAGATCCCGCTCACCCGGCTCGTCGAACGGCGGAGCGTGGCTGCGCTGCTCACCGCCGGCACGCTGCTGATGGGCTGGGGCTTCGGGCTCACCGCCTTCGCCGGTTCGGTCCCCTTCTACGCGCTGACGGTGGCGGTGTGGACGATCGGCGAGATCCTGCACGCGCCGGCCTCGATGTCGCTGGTCGCCGACCTGGCGCCGGCCCACGCCCGGGGGCGCTACCAGGGCATGTACTCGCTCGCCTGGCCCGCGGCGTCCTTCGCCGGGCCCCTGCTGGGCGGCGTGGCGCTGGACCGGTGGGGCGGCGGCGTGGTGTGGGGCGCCTGCGCCGTGGTCGGCACGGTCGCCGGCGCCGGCTACTGGCTGCTGCTGCGGGAGCGCGGGGCGCAGGCCGAGCCGGTGGAGGCGGTGCCGCCGGCCCCGGTACGGATACCGGAGCCGGAGCCGACGGCGGACTGCTAGCGCAGGAGGCGCAGGGCGCGCTGCACCTCGCGCAGCGCGCCCCGTACAGCGGTCCCGCCGGCGCGTCGCCGACGCAGGAGCCGTCGTCGAAGACCCTGGTGACGCTCAGGCGGCGGGGACGCTACTCGGCACGCTTGCCGGCCTTGCCAATCAGATGTGCGAACGCGTCCAGGTTGCGCGTGGACTCGCCGCGCGCGGTCCGCCATGCGTGCTCCTTGCGGATCGCGTCGGCGAAGCCCAGTTCCAGCAGCGTGTTGAAGCTGCCGTCCGCGTTCTCGAGGACGGCGCCCAGCAGCCGGTCGACCTCCTCGGGCGTCACCGCGACCAGCGGCAGCCGGCCGGAGAGGTAGACGTCGCCGAGCGCGTCGATGGCGTAGGCCACGCCGTACAGCCGGGTGTTGCGCTCCAGGAGCCAGCGGTAGAACGCCTCGTGGTTCTCGTCGGGGCGGCGAACGACGAAGGCGTTGACCGTCAGGGTGTGCCGTCCCACGGCCAGGGCGACGGTGGTGGACAGCTTGCGCGTGCCGGGGAGCTTGACGACGTACTCGCCCCCGGCGCCGGTCTCCCAGCCGAGTTCCGCGTCCTCCAGTGCCCGCTCGACCGCCCCGCGCGCCGCCGTCTGCTCCCGCTCACCCATGCGGCGATCGTAGGCGACGCCGCCGCTCGGCCATCGCACCCGCGTACACCTCGGCGGTCCTGGTGGCCGCCGCGTCCCAGCCGAAGCACCCCGCGTGCCGGGCGGCGGCCCCGCCCATGGCGGGCACCAGCTCCGGGTGCTCGACAAAGCGGCGCAGGGCGCGTGCGTAGTCGGCCGGGTCGTGGCCCGCGACGAGGAAGCCGGTCTCGCCGTCCTTCACGGCCACCGGCAGCCCGCCGACCGAGGCCGCCACCACCGGCGTGCCGCAGGCCTGCGCCTCGATGGCGACCAGCCCGAACGACTCGCTGTACGAGGGCATGACCAGCACCGACGCGGCCCGGTACCAGTCCGCGAGCCGGTCCTGGGCGACCGGCGGCTGGAAGCGCACGAGGTCGGAGATGCCGAGCCGGGCGGCGAGCTTCTGCAGGCGCTCGGGCTTGGCCAGGCCGCTGCCGCTCGGCCCGCCGACGACGGGGACGACGAGGCGGTCGCGCAGCGACGGGTCCTCCGCCAGCAGGATCGCCGCGGCGCGCAGCAGGATGTCCGGCGCCTTGAGGGGCTGTATCCGGCCGGCGAAGAGCGGGATCACCGCGTCCTGCGGCAGGCCGAGGCGCGCGCGGGCCCCGGCGCGGCCGCCGTGGGCGTCCGGCCGGAAGCGGTCCAGGTTCACCCCGGGGTGGACGACGGCGACCTTGCCGGGGTCGGCCTCGTAGTGCCGGATCAGTTCGTCCGACTCCTCGGCGGTGTTGGCGATCAGCCGGTCGGCGGCGTTGACGATCTGCGTCTCGCCGATGACCCGGGCCGCGGGCTCGGGGGTGTCGCCCTCGGCGAGCGCCGCGTTCTTGACCTTGGCCATGGTGTGCATGGCGTGGACGAGCGGGACGCCCCAGCGCTCGGCGGCGAGCCAGCCGACGTGGCCGGAGAGCCAGTAATGCGAGTGCACCAGGTCGTAGTGGCCCTGCCGGTGGCTGGCCTCGGCGTGCATCACGCCGTGAGTGAAGGCGCACAGCTGCGCGGGAAGGTCCTCCTTGGCCAGGCCTTCGTACGGGCCGGCGTCCACGTGCCGCACCAGGACCCCGGGGGCCAGCTCGACCGTGGGCGGCAGGGCCGCCGTGGTGGCGCGGGTGAAGATCTCGACCTCCACGCCGGGGCCCTCCGCGAGCCGCTTGGCCAGCTCGACGATGTAGACGTTCATACCGCCCGCGTCCCCGGTGCCGGGCTGGTGGAGGGGCGAGGTGTGCACGCTGAGCATGGCCACGCGCCGCGGACGGCGTCCACCGACGCCATGGCGGCGCAACCGGCGGTGGGCACCACCGGCCAGGACCTTCGCCACGTACTGGCTCACGTCGCCTCCTCCACTTCTCCGGCGGGCGGCCGAGCGGAGGCCACCCCTGAACGGTGACAACCAGCGGAAGGCCTAGATCCATTTCCGCTTTGCCAAAGCGTGACCGTCGACACGGCCCGGATCCGGCGCCCGCGGGCTCGCATAGGCTCGGCGCATGCGCGCGACACGGCCGGTCGGAGAGGTGACCCGGGGGACGACCAACCCCAACCGGCTGCGCCGCATGGACCGCTGGATCGCGGCGCAGCACGGACCCGCGCTGCGCCGCAGCGACGATCCGCTCGCCGTGGACCTGGGCTACGGCGCCGCTCCCTGGACGGCCCTGGAGCTGCTGGGAAGGCTGCGCACCGCGCGCCCCGACGCCGAGGTCGTCGGCATCGAGATCGACCCGGCCCGGGTGGCCGCCGCCCGGCCGTACGCCCGTGAGGGGCTCTCCTTCGCGCACGGCGGATTCGAGGTGCCCCTCCCGGACGGCCGCAGACCGGCCCTGATCCGGGCGGCGAACGTGCTGCGCCAGTACGACGAGGAGCGCGTCGCCGAGGTGTGGACCCGCCTGCGGTCCCGGCTCGCGCCGGACGGGCTGCTGGTGGAGGGCACCTGCGACGAGATCGGCCGCCGCCACGTGTGGGTGGCGCTCGGCCCCGAGGGCCCGCGCACGGTGACCTTCGCCACCCGGCTCGGCTCGCTGGAGCGTCCCTCCGACCTGGCGGAGCGGCTGCCCAAGGCGCTGATCCACCGCAATGTGCCGGGCGAGCCCGTGCACGCGTTCCTCACCGACTTCGACCGCGCGTGGGCCGCCGCCGCGCCCTTCGCCTCCCTGGGCGCACGGCAGCGCTGGATCCGCACGGTGCGCAGCCTGGCGGGCCCGGGCGGCTGGCCCGTCACCGACACCCCGTCCCGCTGGCGCCAGGGCGAGGTGACCGTCCGCTGGGAGGCCCTGGCCCCGGCATCGGACTGATCCCCGCGACCGCGGTCGCCACGCCGCCCGGACGATGCGCGGGACCCGTCTCGGATCCGTACCCGGCGACGCAGGCGCCCCGCCGCACCGGGCCGATCCCGCCCGCCGACGGCAGCCGCCGGCAGTCGTCGGCAGTCGTCGGCAGTCGTCTACGGCCACCGAACACCTCGCGGGCCGGGCCGACATGGCGCCGGAGGGCGATGCACCGGCCCACGGCTCTGGCCGATTGGCGTCTTCCGTGGCACCATCCACAGTCATGTGACGAACCGTCAGATACGTTGCGGAGGTGCCCGCATGAGGCGTACGGCCTGCCTGGCCTGTGCCGCGCTGCTGCTCCTCGCCGCCCCCGTGCCGGTCGCGCACGCCGATCCGCCCCGCCCGGCCCGTACGCTCCAGGACGTACGGGCCGAGGTCGGCACCCTCTACCGGCAGGCCGAACGCGCCACGGACACCTACAACGCCGCACATGAACGGGTCCTCGCCCAGCAGAAGGAGATCGTCGCGCTCGCCCGCGTCATCGACCGGGAGCAGATCCGGCTGCGCACGCTGACCGCCGAGGCGGGCGCGCTCGCCCGCGCCCAGTACCGCGGCGGCGGCATCGGCCCCGGGCTCGACCTGCTGCTCAGCGACGACCCGGACGCCTTCCTGGACGGGCTCACCCTCGCCGACCGGGGCGCCCAGGCCGCCGGCACCACGATCGAGCAGCTGCGCACCACCACGGCGGAGCTGGGCGCCTACGGCCGCTCCGCCACCGTCGCCTGGGAGCGCCTCGTGGCCGACCAGAAGGAGGCGGCCGACGCCGAGCGGGAGGTCACCGCACGTCTGACCCGGGCGAAACGCCTGCTCGCCGGCCTGGAGGCCCGGGAGCGGGCACAGCTGGAACGGCTGGAGGACGAGGCCGCCTACCGCTCCCAGGTCGCCTGGCTGCGCACCGACGCCGCCACCCACCTGCGCCGCAACGCCGCCGGCGCCACACGGCAGGGCGCCGCGGCGGTCGCCTTCGCCGCGGCACAGATCGGCAAGCCCTACGAATGGGGGGCGGACGGCCCGGCCGCATACGACTGCTCCGCGCTGACCCGGGCCGCCTGGCGCGCCGCGGGGGTCGGCATCCCGCGCACCTCGCAGGAGCAGTGGCGGCTCCTGCCGCACGTCCCCGTGGCGGCGATGCGCCCGGGCGACCTGGTCGTCTACTTCGACGACGCCGGCCACGTCGGCATCTACGTGGGCGACGGCGCCATCGTCCACGCGCCGCGCCCCGGGCGGCGGATCACGATGGCGGGGGCCGGGTCGATGCCCGTCCTCGGCGTCGTGCGCCCCGGATGACCGCACGCGGCCGTGGCGGGCGGCCGCGTGGGCTGCCGCCGCGCTGTGACCTGCGTCCTGTGACCCCGGCCGCGTGACCCGTACCACCCCGTCTCCGAGCAAACGTGACGTTGGTCATGCCCGCTTCGTCCCTCCGCGGCCGAAATCCGCAGCTCAGAACCGCATATGACACGGGCGGTTTACCAACAGGGCCTCCCCCGCCGCCGGGCGCTACCGCTATGGTCGCCCTTCAGTGTTCTCGGAGCTGAGCAACCGATCCGACCGATCCGACCGCTCCGGGACGTTGCCCTCGGGGGGAGGGAAGGAATTGTCCGATGTCGCCGATGTCCGCGACCGAGCGGCGCACCGACCAGTACGCCGCCGTGCCGGGGCCGCGCCAGGAAACCACCCTGGCCGACGGCCGGACCTCCCCTGCCCTGACCCTGCTCGTCATCGGTGAGGACCCGGTCGGCGCCTTCACCGTCCCGGACCTGCTGGACGTCTCCGGCACACGGGTCCGCATCCGCCGCGCCCGCAACCTGACCGAGGCCGAGCGGCTGCTCAGGGACGACGTCAACTGCATCCTGCTGGAGCTGTCCGCCCCCGCCGCCGAGGGCGTCTCCGACGGGCTGGACAGCCTGCGGCAGCTGCTGCGCCTCGCCCCGCGCACCGCCGTGCTGGTGCTGACCGCCGGCACGGACACCGACGCCGAGCGCGCCGCCGAGGCCGTCCGCGTCGGCGCCCAGGACCATCTGACCCCGGCCGACCTGGACCCGTCCCACCTGACCCGGGCCATCCGCTACGCCGTGGAGCGCAAGCGCGCCGACGTCGCACAGCGCCAGCTGACCGAGACCCGGCTGCTCGCCCAGGAGAACTCGCGGCTGGAACGCGGGCTGCTCCCCACGCCGCTGCTCCACGACGCCGACCTGCGCTTCGCCGCCCGCTACCGGCCCGGCCGCAGCCGGGCCCTGCTCGGCGGCGACTTCTACGACACCGTCCGCACCCCGGACGGCACCGTGCACGCGATGATCGGCGACGTCTGCGGCCACGGCCCGGACGAGGCCGCCCTCGGCGTCGAGCTGCGCATCGCCTGGCGCGCGCTGACCCTGGCCGGACTGTGCGGGGCCGCCCTGCTGGGCACCCTGCAGGAGGTCCTGGAGCACGAGCGGTCCGACGACGAGATCTTCGCGACCCTCTGCCAGGTCGACATCAGCCCGGACGGCCGCGCCGCCGACCTCTGGCTGGCCGGTCACCCGGCGCCGCTGGTGTCGCTGTCCGGGATGGCACCGCAGCTGCTGCCGTACGAGCACGGCGGCCCGGCGCTCGGGCTGCTGCCCCAGAGGGACTGCTGGGAGGGCGCGCGCTTCGAGCTGGGCGAGGCGTGGAGCCTGATGCTCTACACCGACGGGCTCATCGAGGGCCGGATCGGCCTGGGCGCGCAGCGGCTGGGCCAGGACGGCATGGTCGAGCTGGTCGGGCGGCAGCTGTCCGCCGGACTCGCCGGCGAGGAGCTGCTGGACGCGGCCATGACGGAGGTACGGGAGCTCAACGGCGGGGAGCTGACGGACGACGTCGCCCTCATGCTCCTGGAGTCGGGCGCCTGATCCGTGGGCCCGGCCGGTCCGCCGGCCGGGGGGAACTCCGCCTCAGCGGTTGAAGGGGCCGTACGGGCCGTCGCTGCTGCTGCCGCCGCCGCGCCGCCGCGGACCGGACACCTGCTTGAGGGCGGGACGCACGTCCACCGTGTAGACGATCACCGCGATCAGGCCGATGACCGGCAGGAACGACATGATCGGCAGGATCGCGATCAGCGCCGCCGCCACGGCGAGGATGATCAGCCAGAAGGCCTTGGTCTTCTTGTCCGCCGCCCGGTAGGCGTCCTCACGCCGGATGGCCGCGTCGACCAGCGCGAACAGCGCGAAGACCAGCAGGGCGATGGAGATCCAGCCCAGCAAGTTGTAGAAGCCCTGCACCAGCATTGCCGTCCACCTCCGTCATCGGCTCCCACCGTACCGGCACAACGAGCCGGGCACGCCACGCGTGCCCGGCCCGTGATGTTCCGGCCTCTCAGGAAGCGGGCTTGCCCGGCGTCGCGGGCTTCTTGGCCGTGGGGGCCTTCTTGACCGGGGCCTTCTTCGCCTGGCCGTCCTGCACCGGGGCGGGGG
>NZ_JARAVK010000128.1:0-26673 GCF_033792765.1 Streptomyces sp. PA03-6a
CCCGGGGGCGGTGTCCGGGGGCCGATTGTGGGCGTGTGCCCGTGGCTTGTCAGGAGGCGGGGGGGCCTGGGGCGCGGGCCCTTTTTTCCGGCGGGTGACGAGCGTGGTGGTCGGGGGGTGCCCCGGGGGGGGGGGGGGGGGGGGGGGGGGGGGGGGGGGGGGGGCGGGGGGGGGGGGGGGGGGGGGGGGGGGGGGGGGGGGGGGGGTGGCGCGAGTGGGGTGCCGTTCAGCCGGCGATGCCGTCGAGTTCCGCGACGGCGTCGGCAGGCAGTTCCAGGGCGGCCGCGGCGACGTTCTCGCGCAGGTGCGCGAGCGAGGACGTACCCGGGATCAGGACGGTGGTCGCCGACCGGCGGAGCAGCCAGGCGAGCGCGATCTGCTGCGGCGAGGCACCCAACCGGGCTGCCACGCCCGCGAGTTCGCCCGACTGGAACGGGGTGAAGCCGCCGAGCGGGAAGAAGGAGGCGAAGGCGATGCCTTCGGCCGCGCACCGGTCGACGAGGGCGTCGTCCTGCCGCTTGACCAGGTTGTAGAGGTTCTGCACGGCCACGACGGGGGCGATGGACTGCGCCTCGGTCAGCTGGGCGTCGGAGACCCCGCTGAGGCCGAGGTGCCGGATCAGGCCCTGCTCGCGCAGTTCCGCGAGGGCGCCGAACTCCTCGGCGATCGGGTCGTCGCCGGTGCCCTCCACGGAGCCGAGGCGCAGGTAGACCACGTCGAGGGTGTCGAGCCGCAGGCGCCGGAGGTTCTCGTGCACCTGGGCCTTGAGGTCGTCGGGCTCCAGGGAGGGGATCCAGCCGCCGGTGCCGTCGCGGCGTGCGCCGACCTTGGTGGCGATGCGCAGGGCGTCAGGATAGGGGTGCAGCGCCTCCTCGATGAGCTCGTTGACCACCGCGGGACCGTAGAAGTCGCTGGTGTCGATGTGGGTGATCCCCAGCTCGACCGCCTCCCGCAGCACGGCGAGGGCCTGGTCGCGGTCCTTCGGGGGACCGAAGACACCGGGACCGGCCAGTTGCATGGCGCCGTAGCCCATGCGGCTGATGACGAGGTCGTCCGCGAGCCGCAGCGCACCGCCGGGGAGATTCCTGGCATTGCTCATGTGTCGCCTTTCGCGCAGTGCTGTGGGGGGGGGTGACGAACCGGCCGGCTCCGGCCGCCCTCCACTGTGCGCGGCGTGCGGCGCGGGTGGCAGTGCCCCGCTGTTCCTGGGGGTGAGGGGACCAGCCACCTCACCCGCCAGGACGCATCCCGGCGTCCGTGCGGCGCGTCGCGCGGCGATCCGGCCGGTCCGTCACGTCGCCTGGTCACGACGACCGGCGACGGCACCCACCCGGAAGGCCCGACATGAGCACGTACCTGATCAACCACCTGCGCATCCCCGGCGACGTCCCGAACGACGAGGGCCTGACCTACCTGGAGCGCGTCGACGCCACCTTGCGGCCCTACGGCGGCACGTGGCTCGCGAACGGCGAGCCGACCGTGGTGGAGGGCGCCTGGCCCGGCCTGGTCGTCCTGCTGGAGTTCCCCGACCGGGCCGCGGCCCAGGACTGGTACAACTCGCCCGAGTACCAGGAGATCCTGCCGCTGCGCACCCGCAACGCGATCTCCGACCTCGTGCTGATCGACGGTCTTCCCGCGGACTACACCGTCGCGGGCTTCGCCCGGCAGGTCCGGGCGTCGGTCGCCGGTGCGTCCGGCGCATCGGGTGCGTCCGGTGCGTCCGGTGCGTCCGGTGCGGACGGCTGACGCAGGCTCAGAGGCGCCCTGGCCGGGGCGGGTCGATCCCGCCCCGCTGGTGTGCCCGGTCCGCGGCCTCGTTCGCGCCCGGCTGCCCGGCCGTCCACGAGGCCAGGATGCGCAGGGCGTCGTACGACGGGCTGCCGGGCTCGGCGGTCAGCACCATGAGGCGCTGACCCGAGCCGTCGGGACTGCTCCAGGTGTCGCAGTCGAGCGTGAGGTCACCGACCAGGCGGTGCCGGTAGTGCTTGGTGCCGTAGCTGGTGGTGATGACGCGGTGCTCCGCCCACCAGGTGCGGAAGTCGGCGTCCTGGACCGACAACTCGCCGACGAGACGCGCCAGTTCGGGATCGTCGGACTCCGCGGCGGCCTGCATGCGCAGGGCGGCGACGGCGTCGCGGGCATCGTGCTCCCACTGCCGGTGCATGCCGCGGACGGTCGGGTGCGTGAAGAGCAGGTGCACGTAATTGCGCCGGCCCGGCGGGACCGCCGAGAAGTCGGTGTACAGGGCCGCGGCGGCGTCGTTCCAGGCCAGGACGTCCAGCCGCTTGCCGAGGACGACGGCGGGCGTCGCCGTGAGCTGGTCGAGCAGACGCCGCATCGCGGGCCTCACGCCCTGCGCGGGACGGCGGCGCCGCGGCTGCGCGTCGGCCTTGCCGGCGAGCTCGTACAGGTACCTCTGCTGGTCGTCGTCGAGGCGCAGCGCACGGGCCAGGGGGGCGAGGACCGAAGCCGACGCCCGGACGCGGCCCTGCTCGAGCCGCGTGTAGTAGTCGACGCTGATCGCGGCGAGCTGCGCGACCTCCTCACGGCGCAGACCCGCGACCTTGCGCCCGGTATCCGCCGGCGGCAGACCGCATTCGTCCGGTGCCAGCTGCGCCCGGCGGGCTTTGAGGAAGGCTCCGAGTTCGCGAGGACCAGATGCCGCAGTCATGTGCCCCATTCTCCCGCGCGCTCCCCCTGCTGTGAGGGGGCACGTTTCTCCCCCGGCAGGAACCCGCCTCTTTTGCCCACCCCGGCCGGGACGGAGGGTCGAAAGTGCCCGGCACGGTCCCGGGCGGCAGAGGGCCCGCCGAACGGGCGCGGCCCGCCACGACAGCGAACACGGAGCACCCTGTGGCCAAGACCACCGTCACCTTCGACAGCGCCGGCATCCCGCTCGCCGGCCACCTCTACACCCCCGGCCACTCCCCCGACGCCCCCGACGCGCAGGCCCCGCGGCCCGCGATCGTCGTCGGCCACCCCGGCACCGGCGTGAAGGAGCAGACCGCCGGACTCTACGCGCGGCGCCTGGCCGAGAAGGGCTTCGTCACGCTCGCCTTCGACGCGGCCCACCAGGGCGAGAGCGGCGGCGAACCCCGCGGCCTGGAGGACCCCGCCCAGCGGGTGGAGGACCTCAAGGCGGCCGTCTCCTACCTCACCACCCGCGACGACGTCGACACCGGACGCATCGGCGCCCTCGGCATCTGCGCCTCCGGCGGCTACGTCCTTCCCGCCGCGGCCGGTGACCGGCGGATCAAGGCCGTCGGCACCGTCAGCGCGGTCGACGTCTCCCGCCAGTTCCGCCTGGGCGCGGACGGGACCCAGGACGCGGCCGTGTTCCAGGGCATGCTGGAGGCCGCTGCCGGCGCACGTACCGCCGAGGCCCGCGGCGAGGAGCCGCCCGTCCTGACCCTGTTCCCCGACACCGCGGACCAGGCCCGTGCACTGGGCGGGGAACACGGGGCCGAGGGCTTCGACTACTACCGCACCCCGCGCGCCCGGCACCCCAGGGCGGCCGACTTCTTCACCTGGTCGAGCATCGACAGGATGGCGGCCTTCGACGCCTTCGCCCCCGTCCCGCTCATGGGCCCGCGCCCCCTGCTGATGGTCGTGGGGTCCCGCGCGGTCACCGCCTGGATGAGCGTCGACGCGTTCCAGCGCGCCACCGGCCCCAAGGAGTTGCACTGGATCGACGGCGCCGGCCACGTCGACCTCTACGACCGGCAGCGGTACGTCGACCCCGCGGTCGAGAAGCTCGCCGGCTTCTTCACCCGGAACCTGGGCCCGGCCACGGACCACTGACCCCGGCGCCCAGGCGGGGTGCGCCGGTGGGGTCCGCGCATGCGTGAAGTCGCGACCTGCGTCTGGCACCGGCAGACGCCGCATCCGGAGTGGACGCCGGACGAGCGGTGGCCGCGGGAGGTGTCGTCGTACGCCGTCGACGACGGCACCCGGCTGCTCCTCCTCGACCCGCTGTCCGTGCCGGCCGGGCTGCTCGCGCTCGCCGCCGACCGGGACCCGGTCGTGGTGCTCACCGCTCCCCGGCACGAGCGCGACACACGAAGCCTGGTCGAGCGCCTCGACGCACCGGTGTTCACTCCCCCGCCCGACACCTCCGGCGACCTCGTGCGGAAGTTCGGCGTCACGCGCGAACAGGCCGGTGACGGCAGCCCCGACCTCGCCTGGCTGCACACCGGCGACGGCGGCCGTGGCCACCTGTACGCCGCGGGCGACCGACTCCCGGCGGGGATCGAGGCGTTCGCCGGGAGGGAGCACAACGACACGGTCCTGTGCGACGGCCGTGTGCGGGCCGTCATCCCCGGCGACACCCTGGTCGACTTCGGCCGCGGGCTGCAGATCAACGACCGGCTGCGGGACGGCGTCACGCGCGAGCAGGTCGTCCAGCGCCTGCGGCCGCTGCTCGCCCTCCCGGTCGAGCCCGTGCTCCCCGCACACGGCGCACCGGCCGACCGGGCCGCGCTGGAGCGTGCGCTGTCCCTCTGACCCCACCCCGTCCGGCACAATGCGGGCGTGATCCTGGACGCCATCGACGCCGTGGACTGGTCGGCGATACCCAACCCGACGTCGTGGCCGGGCGACGAACCCGCACGGGTGGCCGACGCACTGCGGCGACTGACCGTGTCGACCACGGCCAACGAGACGGGGAGTGCGGCGGCGGCACTGGGGGGCAGCGGCTTCACCTGCGGCCACGCCGCCATGGTGTTCCCCGCGGCCTACCCCGCCACGGCGATCCTGCTGGACCTCGTCGAGCACGGCCGACGCCCGCGCATCAAAGACGTGGCACTCTCCCTCGTGTTCGACGCACTGTGCTTCTCCCCGCTCGCCGGCCACAACCGCGTGGACACGCGCTACGGCACCGACGTCCCGCTCTGCTGCGCCATCGCGCGGCAGATCCGCAGCCGTGCCGGCGCCCTCCTCGCGCACGGCATCCACGGGAAGCACCTACTGGCGCAGGCCGCACTCCACTGGCGGCTGGCCGTCGAGGAGACCGAGCCACAACCCGACGGCACCACGACCGCCTTGGCGGTCCTCGAAGGCAAGCCCTTCGACTCACCTGCCGAAGCAGAAGTGCACACGACGGCGCCGGAGAGGACGTTTCCGGCCGTGCGTATCGAGGCGCTGACGGCGGATGCCTCCGGCGCGGCCTACGTACGACTGGCGCACGCGCCGTCCGGCGTGCTGTCGCCGGGGTGCGTCCTCTACGACGCCGAGTGCGGAACCCGCGAGCACTGAACTCACCCGTCGCGGCGTGCGAAGAGGATCGCCCCGAGCCTGCTCTCGGCCGAGGTGAGCGTCATCTGCGCCTCCACGGTGAACCCGGCGTCGCCGAGCCACGCGGCCATCCGGTCGGGACGGCGCAGGTGGACGCGGACCTTCATCGGGTGGCCGCCGTAGCCCTGCGTCTTCAGTCGCGTCCCTTCGCCTGCGTGGAAGGCGAGCAGGAGCGGGCCGCCCGGCCGCAGGGCCCGCCGGAAGTGCGTGAGGACGGCGCCGACCGCGTCGTCGGGGACGTGGATCAGGGAGTACCAGGCGACCAGGCCCGCCACCGAGCGGTCGGGGAGGTCGAGGTCCGTCATGGAACCGACGTCGAACCGCACGCCGGGGTGCTCGCGCCGGGCCACCTGGATCATCGCGGGCGACAGGTCGATCCCGAAGGCGTCCACGCCCAGTCCGTTGAGGTGGGCCGTGATCCTCCCGGGTCCGCATCCGACGTCCGCGACCGGCCCTCCGCCACTGCTCCCGACCAGGCCGGCGAAGAGCGCCAGGACCGCGCGTTCGTAGGGTGTTTCGTCCAGGAGGCCGCGGACCTGGTCGGCGTAGTCCTCGGCGACGGTGTCGTAAGACGTCCGGGTGTCCGCGAGCCAGTCGTCGGTGTCCATGGCCGGCCACGGTAGTTCACCCGGGGAACGGGTTCTCGGGCGGCACCCGCGCCCGGTAGGTTCGGTTGCCGTGACCGACGACGACACGTGGGAGATCGGCCGGAGCCCGGCCGGGGGGCCGGAGCCGCCGCTCGCCGGGGGCGAGGCGGCCACGCTGCTGGGCTCGCTGGAGCGGCAGCGCGCGACCTTCGCGTGGAAGTGCGGCGGCCTGGACGCGGCGGGCCTGCGGGCGACGGTCGGTGCTTCGTCAGTGACGCTGGGCGGCCTGCTGAAGCACCTGGCGCACTGCGAGGACGCCACGTTCTCCCGGAAGTTCCTCGGGCGGGAGCCGGGTGCGCCGTGGGACACGGTGGACTGGCGCGCCGACCCCGAGTGGGACTGGCACTCCGCGGCGCAGGACGGTCCCGAACAGCTCATGGCGCTCTGGCAGGGCGCGGTCGTCCGCTCCCGCCGCGTGGTCCGCGAGGCCCTGGCGGTGGGCGACCTCGGGCAGTTGGGCCGCTGGACCACCGCTGACGGGCGGTCACCGAGCCTGGGGCGCATCCTCGTCGACCTCATCGAGGAGTACGCGCGGCACGTCGGGCACGCCGACCTCATCCGGGAGTCCGTCGACGGGCTCGTCGGCGAGGACCCGCCGGGCTGACGGACCCCGGCGGGCGACGCGGCGGTGGGCCGACGGCGCGACGCGGCGGCGCTCAGGCGGGGAACCGTACGCCCGTGAGCCGCTCGCTCTCCGTCCACAACCGCTCGCCCTCGGCCGGGTCGTCCGCGCCGCGCGGCAGCCGGACCGGAACGGGGGTTCCGGAGGTCTGGTCGCGCCCGGCGGGGCCGATGAACTGCCCGCTGCGGACGTCGGGGCTGGTGGCGGCGTACAGCGACGGCCAGGCCGCGCCTTCGGACGACCCCATCAGCGCCCGCGAGGCGACGGCGACGACCATCCGGGCGAGCGGGCCGCTGCTGTGCCGCTGCAGGTTCGTCATCGCGGAACCGGGATGGACGACGACCGCCTCGACGCAGGTGCCCGCCAGGCGGCGCGCCAGTTCCCGGGTGAACACGACGTTGGCGCGCTTGGACTTGGCGTAGGCGCCCATCGCTCCGTACCGGCGCTCGCTGTTGAGGTCGTCGAGCCGGCCGCTGCGCCATCGCGCGGCGACGGCGCTGACGGTCACGACGCGGGCCGCCGGCGACCGGAGCAGGGCCGGCATGAGCCCGGCGGTCAGGGCGAAGTGGCCGAGGTGGTTGGTGCCGAAGGTCAGCTCGAAGCCGTCGGTGGTGGTGCGGCGCTCGGGCACGTTCATGACGCCCGCGTTGTTGATCAGCAGGTCGACCGCCCCGGGCCCCGCGGCAAGCCGCTCGCCCGCCCGCCGGATCGAGGCGAGGCTGCCGAGGTCGACGACGACCGTGCCGACGTCGGCTCCGGGCTGCTCGGCGGCGAGGGCGGCCGCCGCGGCGTCGAGCGTGTCCTGGCGGCGTCCGGCGAGGATCACGCGGGCGCCGTGGGTTGCGAGCACGCGTGCGGTCTCCAGGCCGATGCCGCTGTTCCCGCCCTGACCGAGTTGTCAAATGAACGTTCAATAGCCGAGGATGCGTGCATGCGCACACGTGATCCGGAGCTGAAGCGGCGGCTGCTGCTGGAGGCGGCGCTTACCGAGTTCGCCGAGTACGGCGTCGCCGGGGCGCGGGTCGACCGGATCGCCGGACGCGCCGGGGTGAGCCCCGGCCTGACCTACTCCTTCTTCGACGGGAAGGAGGGCCTGTTCGAGGCCGTCTACGACGCCGTCGTCGAACAGGCCGTGGCCGGCATCCCGATCGACGCCGACGACCTGCCCGGCTACGCCGGCCGCCTCCACGACGCGGGCCTCGACCACCCCGAGGTCATGCGCTTCGTGGCCTGGTACGCCCTCGAACGCGGCGACGACCGCGAGGTCCGGCCCGTCGTGGCTGCTTCCATGGCCGACAAGGTCGCCGCGGTCGAGGACGCGCAGCGGCGCGGCACCGTCACCGACCGCATGGGCGCGGGCGAACTCCTCGCCCTCGTCCTCGTCGTCGCCAACATGTGGCAGCGCCAAGGGGAGGACGTCCGCTCCCTGGTCCCGGCACCGGAGCGCAGGCGGGTCGTCGTGGAGTCGGTACGGCAGCTCGTCGCCCCCTGATCCGACGTCCTTGCGCGAGGGGCGCACGTCCCCCGCGCGCACCTTCCCCACGCGGCGCGGAGGTTGGCCCCTGCCCGTCCTGACGCCGCGCTCGCGCCACGCGGCGGCCCCCACCCCGTCCGGCGCAATCGCGGCGGCTTCCGGCCTGCGCGGCGATCAGCCACAGGGCAGCCTGGGAAGCGGAGCCCGCCCGGTCGTCCTCGCACGCCGACCGGGCGGGCCGCTGCGTCGGGGGGCAGCCGGGATGACCTCGCGGGCCGCGGCGGTTGTACGGGGCGGAGAAGTACACCGCCACGCGAGGGAGCAGCGGACATGACCGCTCAGGACGTCGAACGCACCGGCTTCACCGAGCAGTGGGAGCGCTGGCACCGCGCCAAGGAGGAGGTGCTCGCCGGTCCGCACGGCTTCCTGGCGATCACCAGCCTGCGCTGGCTGGGACCGCGACCGGAACGCTTCGAGGACGCCCCCGGCACCTGGTCGGTCGCCGACGGCCATGTGGTGGTCGAGCTGGGCGACGACGAGGAGTTGACCGTCGACGGCACGCCGGTACGAGGCCGGTACGACTTCGGCGTCATCGGCGAGCGCGACGGTGTCCACGCCGGCTTCGGCGACGCCGTCGTCGAGGTCGCCAAGCGCGGCGGGCACGACATCCTGCGCCCACGCCACCCCGACAACCCGCTGCGCACCGGCTTCACCGGGACGCCCGCCTACGCGCCCGATCCCCGCTGGGTCCGCGAGGGCCGGTTCGTGCCCTACGACGTCCCGCGCCCGGTGACCGTGGGCGCGACGGTCGAGGGCCTGGAGCACGTCTACGACTCCCCCGGCCACGTGGAGTTCGACGTGGCCGGCACGACGTACCGGCTCACCGTCTTCAACGGCTCGCGGCCGGGCGCGCTGATGGCGCTGTTCACGGACGCGACGTCCGGGGTGACCACCTACGCGGCGAACCGCTCCCTGCAGATCGACCCGCCGGACGCCGGGGGCAGGGTGAGCCTGGACTTCAACCGGGCGGCCAACCTGCCCTGCGCGTACACCGACCTCGCCACTTGCCCCCTCCCGCCCGCCGGCAACCGGCTGCCGTTCGCCGTCGAGGCGGGCGAGAGGATCCCCCTGGAGCGGGGCGGCCGGGCCTGAACCCGGGGTCGCTCAGCCGCGCAGGACCTCCCGGCCGAGCCGGCGGCGGGCCGGGTCCAGCGCGGCGTCGACCTCCTTGTTCCGCGCGACGTCCAGCACGATGGCGGCCGGATGGTGCTCCCGGCGCTCGACGGCGGCGCGGCGCAGGTGGGTCGGCGGGTGCGTCTGGTCCTCGACGTGGGCGGTCAGGGCGGACAACCGGCGCCGCCGCTCCAGCTCGTGCGCGGGAATCGACGCCACGTACTCCTTGAGCCGTTCCCAGACCGCCTCGTCGGGTTCCCTGTCGGCGCCGCGTGTGGCGCGGTGCACGGTTCCGGCGGTGACGTACTGCTGGTCGAGCCAGAAGGAGATGGCGTCGGCGAGCAGCAGGACGTCGAGCTCCCCGATGGCCGCCTCCGTCGAGCCGATCCGCGCTTCGAGATCGTCCGCGAGGTACTCGGCCTGCTGACTGGCGCGCAGGGTCAGGTGTGCCAGGACGTGCAGGAGCAGCAGCACGGCGGAAGCGGGTACGAACATGAGCAGTCGTGCGGCGGTCTCGATCATTCCCAGGCCGCTGGTGTCCTGCTGCGGACGCAGCAGTACGTACCACTCGACGAGCGTGCGGTGAGCGGAGCCTATGACGAGCGTCTGGCCGGTGTCGCCGTTGACGAAGTGACCGAACTCGTGGCCGAGCAGACCGACCCGCTGCTGCGGGGTCAGCACCTCCCACAGCCCGAGTCCGATCGTCAGCACCTTGCGACGGCGCAGGCCGACCGCCTGGACGGAGGCGTTGACCTGGGCGTCCACCACGACGACGTCCGCCTGTGGTGCTCCGAGGGCGTCGGCCACCTCGTCCAGCAGCGCGTAGAGCGCGGGCGCGTCCGCCCGGTGCAGCCGGTCCCCGCGCCGCGGCATCCGCCCCAGCCGCGGACGCATCAGCCATGCCAGGCCCAGCAACAGGACGCCCAGCACGGCGGGGATGATCGCCCGCCAGCCCGTCACCAGGAGCCACACACCTGCGCCTGCCACGGCCAGCGTCAGCAGGTGCACGAGGCCGGCGATCGCGTAGGCGCCGACGTACGCCGCGCCGCGGCCGGGCCTCGGCGGCCGTTCCGACGTCATCCTGGCGAACAGTTCCTCGCCGTACGCCCGCGACAGGCGCCGTCGCAACGCGTCGACGGGGCCGTCGTGCTCCTCGTCGTCCTCGTTTCCGCCCCGCACGTTCCAGTCGCACGCCGCGCACCAGACGACGAACCGCTCGTCCTCCGTCAGCCGCTGCCCGCACTGCGGGCACGGTCTTCCCCGGCCTGTCTCCATGCCGCCCCTCCCCTTGATCATCTCGAGGCGGGGCATCGTAGTGGCGGTGCGGATGCTCCGCGCGCCCGGGGGGCCACCGCCCGCTCCCGGGCGAAGGGTTCACCCGGGGCCCGTGTGGTTCACCGCCAGACCGGCAGATCCGTGCCCCAGCGCCCCGGGGGGCGGGTCCAGTCGGCCGGGGCGCCGTGGTAGCCCAGGGGCGGGAGGGCGTGGACCAGGCGTCCGTAGGCGGAGTCGGCGACGGCGAGCCGGCGCGTGGGGTCGTGGTCCCCACCGGTTCCGGTTCCGGTCTGCGCGTCGCCCGGGCCGATGCCGTGCGTCAGCCAGGAGGCCGTGGCCGTCAGCGACAGCCGCAGCAGCCTTCCGCCGCCGTGGCGGCGGGCGTCGGCCAGAGCGCGCAGGACCGCCGCGGCCAGCAGGTAGCCGGTGCCGTGGTCCAGGGCCTGCGCGGGGAGGACGCCCGGGCGGCCGTCCGGTCCGGCCTCGATCGAGGCGATGCCGCAGCGCGCCTGCACCAGGCTGTCGAAGCCGCGCCGCCCCGCCCAGCGACCGGACCGCTCCCAGGCGCGGAGCTGGGCGACGACCAGCCCCGGCCGCCGCTCGCGCAGCGCCTCCGGCGAGAGGCCGAAGCGGTCCAGTGCGCCGGGGCGGTAGCCGGTCACGACCACGTCGGCGGAGGCGAGGAGGCCTTCGAGGACCGTCCGGTCGGGACCGGAGAGGTCGAGCCGCGCCGACCGCTTCCCGAAGCCGGTGTCGGCGTGGGCCGACTCGTCCTCCGGCAGACGGGGGCTGTCCACCCGCAGCACGTCCGCGCCCAGCAGTGCCAGCGTGCGCGTCGCGACCGGTCCGGCGATGACCCGCGTCAGGTCGAGCACGCGGACACCCGCCGCGGGCAGCCCCGCCGGAGGCAGGGGGCGCACCGCAGCGTCGTCGGTGCGCTCGGTCTCCACGAGCGGCTGTGTCGGCGTCCCCGGGCCCGAGTCCCGTACGGCGACGGCCAGTCCGCCCGCCGCGTAGACGGTCTCCTCGACCTCCGCGGCCTTGCGCCCGGCCAGCTCCTCCGCCAGCCGTCGGGCCAGGGCGTCCTCGTCGCCGCCGTCGCCACCGTCGGGAAGACCGAGGGCGGCGGTCAACCGGGCGCGGTGGTGCGGGTAGTTGGCATGGGTGCGCACCCAGCCGTCCGCGGTGCGCCAGAAGCCGGACAGCGCAGCGAAGGACGTGGCCGCCCGGCCGTCGATCCGCAGGTGCCGCTCGCTCACGAACGCGGTGGCCACCGCCCCCTCGTCGACCAGCACCGCAGGCGGCGGCCCGCCGGAGCGCAGCGCGAGCAGTTCGGCCGCGGCGAGGGAGCAGACCCCGACCGTGGCCCGGGCCATCCGGCGTACCGGCAGCCGGGCGGGCAGCACTCCGGCCACCTCCCGGTACGCCACGTGTTCCGCCCGCTCGGGGGCGCCGCCGAGGGCCTCCCAGGCCTCGGCGGTCGGGCGGTCGGGCAGTTGCTGCATCGTGTCGTTCCTTCCTCGGAGGGCGGCCGTTCAGCGGGGCGGGCGCCGCCGGTACAGCCCCTCCTGCACGACGGAGGCGACCAGGCGGCCGTCCCGGGTGAAGAACTGACCCCGGGCCAGGCCCCGGGACGACGCGTACGTCGGGCTCTCCATGGCGAACAGCAGCCACTCGTCGGCGCGGAACGGCCGGTGGAACCACACGGCGTGGTCGAGCGATGCGGCCTGCCGCACGCCGGGGTGGTCGGCGTAGGGCAGGCCGGCCGTCGCGAGCAGCCGGATGTCGGAGAAGTAGGTCAGGGCGCAGGCGTGCAGCAACGGCCCTCCGGGCAGGGCGTCGCGGGTGCGGACCCACAACTGCTGACGCGGTCCCTGCCCGATGCTGGGCAGTCCCTTGTCGGGGTCGCCCACGCAGCGGGACTCCAGGACGGCCTCGAAGACGGACGCTCCCCGGCGCGCACGCCCGAGCTCCCACAGCTCGGGCAGTCCCTCGGGCCCGGGCGCCTCGGGCGCGTCCGCCTGGTGCTCGTCGCTGTCCTCCGGGCGGTGGAAGGAGGCGGAGAGGCTGAAGATGGCTTCGCCGTCCTGGATCGCGACCACCCGCCGGGTGGCGAAGGAGCGTCCGTCCCGGGTCCGGTCGACCTCGTAGACGATGGGCCGGTCGGTACGGCCCGCGCGGATGAAGTAGCCGTGCAGGGAGTGGACCAGCAGGTCGGGGGCGGCCAGGGTCGAGCCCGCCGCGATCAGCGACTGCGCCGCGACCTGGCCGCCGAAGGCCCGGAGCGGCATCCCGGCGTGGCAGAAGCCGCGGTAGAGGTTCTCCTCCAGCCGTTCCAGGGTCAGCAGTTCCGTGAACGACGTGGCCGCCTCGGCCGGGTCCGGGACGTTCTGCTGCATGGGTTCACCGCCAGGGTGCGTACGGCCGGGCGCTCACCGCTCGCCCACTTGTGTGCATGACGCACATGGTAGGGCCGCCGACCTGCGCGGACCCGGCGGGGTCGGACCGGCCCCGCTGGTCACGGGCGGTGCAGGGCCCAGCGGTTGAGGGTGGTGCCGCCCGCGGCCAGGGTGAGCCAGGTGCCGTCGCCGAGCGCGACGGGGTGATCGCCCTGGTCCGGATCCTGGTCCGGGTAGGCGACCGCGCCGAGCGGGCGCAGGGTCAGCGCGTCCAGCAGCCAGTGCCGGGATGCTTCCCGGTGGTGGCGGGCGTCGTAGGCACCGGCGATCACGGTGTGTCCGTCGACGAAGCCGGCGACGAAGTCCCAGGCCGGTTCGGGACCGTCGTCGCCGGTGTTCCCGTCGCCGCCCGCGAGGTCCGCGGCGTCCCGGTCCATGAGGACACGGCCGTCCGGGAAGCGGTGCAGCTGGAGCGGTTCGTGGCCGTGCGGTGTGCTCAGGAACGCCCGGCCGCCGGGGTGCACGGCGACGGGGATGCGGAAGCCGTCACCGACCTCCCCGACGGTGAGCGCCGAGCCGTCCCAGTGGCCGGCGTAGGCCGGGGAGCCGTCCTGGCCCTGGCCTGTCGCGAGGATCATCCGGGAGCCGTCGGGGGGCGGGAGCTGGTGCGAGCCCTGCGAGCCGCCCTCGACCCGTGCGTGGCCGAGGACGGTGCCGTCGGCGGCGTCCAGGACGACCCACTGCTCGTACGAGTCGGCCTCCGGGTCTCCGTGGTCGATGTCCGGCAGGACGTGCGCCCAGACGAGCCGGCCGTCCGCGCCGACCTGCACGGATCCACTGAAGTGACCCGGGCACGGCTCGGGGCCGTCGTGCCGATGGGGCCCGTCGCCCCAGCAACCGTGCCGGTACTCCCATCGGGTGAGGCCGCCGGAGTCCACGGCCAGCACCGATCGTTGCCCGGAGAGCACGACGAGGCCGCCGCCGGCACGCGCCGCGCACGCGCTGTTCCGCCACCCGGGCCAGGGGTCCGCGAAGGAGGCGAGCACGGCGGGCCGGCCGGCGAACGCGGCCTCCAAATCGACCAGCACGATGGCGTCGTCCTGGTGCAGCAGCGCGTGGTGCACGCCGCCGGGATGCCGCAGCAGCGCGTGGCCGCCCGCCACCGCGGCCGCGCCGGGCAGTTCGGCCGCGCCGACCGGACGCGCCGGGACCGTCACCGGACCATCGGGCGCGGCCTGCCGCCGTACGTGCCCGGCGGTGGCCTGACGTCGTCGCAGTTCTCCCGGATCCACACCCGCACCTTAGTGGCCGCGCGGCGCGGTGATGTCGTACGAGATACGCCCGGCGGGCAGGTAGAAGAGCGCGATGAGGGCGCCGCCGCGGACCTCGGGGTAGTGGTGGCTGCCGGGGGCGGGGGCGGTCCAGCCCGGCCCCTGCCAGCCGCTGGGGCCGGCGAGCTGCGCGTCACGGTCGACGGGCGCCACGAGGTTGATCTCGCCGTAGGGGTGGGCGTGGTACTGGCCCCGGTAGCGGGCCCGGCTGTTCATGTACACCGCGGTGATGCTGAAGTACTGCGTCTCCGCCGAGGGCGGTGCGATGAGGCTGCGCCGGTAGTCCGGGCCGTCGACCTCGGCGTTCGCGGCCCAGCCCTCCTCGACGCCGAGCTTGATCAGGCGCGAGAGGTGCCCGTACAGCTCGCTGTGCGGACCGTGGGTGTCGTTCAGCCAGCCCTCGAGTTCCTCGCCCGCGGTGCGGTTCCTGACCGCGTCCAGGAACGGGATGCTGCGCTCGATGAGCTCGCGTCGGTGATCCATCGTCCGTCCTCCTCGGCGCCCGGGGTGGCCGTCGCACCCCGTCGGTGCCAGCGTGGCAGCCGGTTTCGTTATCGTCAATGGCTGTAATGAAACATTCGGACGGAATCCCCCGGACAGCGATCAGCGTTACAGTCCCTATCTGTAATGAATTTTCCGCTGTGCCCGTATCCCCCGTCGTGGGGCGGCGGGCCGGTCGAGGAGGCGAGGCCCGTGCACGAACCCATCAAGCGTGCGGGGAGCCATCACACCCATGGCCGTACGGCGCTCCGCGGGCGGAAGCGGTCCAGGTCCTGGCGGGCATGGCGGGCCTGGCGGCTGTCCGAGGTCGGCACCCCCGTCGCACTCGTACTGATCATCACGACGATCGGTTTCCTCGCGCCCTCCGACGTGCACCTGGCGTCCCTGCTCATCGCCGCGCCCGCCCTGATGGCGGCGATCTCGACGGCGCGCGCCACCACCGCGGTGGCCGCGCTGTCACTGGTGGCCGCGGTGACCTGCGACGTCCACGACGGGCTGCTCCGCTCCCCCGTCCTGCCGACGCACGTCGCGGCCCTGCTGGTGGTCTCCGTCTTCCTCATCGCGTTCTGCAACACCCGCGACCGCAACCGCCGGGAGGCGAGGCAACTGCGGGCGATCTCCGAGGCGGCGCAGCAGGTCGTCCTGCGGCCCCTTCCCCGACGGATCGAGGGCCTGCGGGTCGCCTCGGCGTACCGGGCGGCCGAGACGATGGCCGAGGTCGGAGGCGACCTGTACGCCGCGGCTCGGACGCCGTACGGCACCCGGCTCCTCATCGGTGACGTCAAGGGCAAGGGCCTGCAGGCGCTCGACGACACGGCGGCGCTGCTCGGCGCCTTCCGCGAGGCGGTGCACCAGCACCCCACCCTGCCCTGCCTGGCCGCGGCGCTGGAGGGCAGCGTGCGCCGGCATGTGGCCGAGGCGTCCGAGGCCGACGCCGACGCGCCGGAGCGGTTCATCACCGCACTGCTGGTGGAGTTCCCGGCCGGCGGGGGCCTCGTGCGCACGGTGAGCTGCGGGCACCCGTTTCCGCTGCTGCTGCGCGACGGCCGCATCGCCGCCCTCGCGGGCCCGGCGCCCGCGCCGCCGCTCGGCCTGGCCGGCCTCGACCCCGCCGCTTACCACGTGGACCGCTTCCGGCTCGCCCCGGGCGACCTGCTCCTGCTCTACACCGACGGCCTCGCCGAGGCCCGGGACCGCTCGGGCGCCTTCTACTCCGTGGCCGACCTCGGGATCCCCCGGGACACGGCCGCGTGCGACCCGGAATCCCTGCTCCAGGAAGTCCTGGCGGACCTGCTCCGCCACACGGACGGGCGGCTCAACGACGACGTGGCGCTGGTGGCCGTGCAGTGCCCGCCCGCGGGCTGACGCATGGCTGCGCCGCCCCGCTCAGGAAGCCGGGCCGTCCAGCTCGATGCGGGCACCGTCAGCGTCCGGCGGCCACAGGGGCTCGGGCACCCGGGCCCCGAACGACGCGCCCCACCGGTTGCGCGACGAGACCTCGTGGACCGGACGCCGGTTGGCGGCGACCCGCCAGCGGCCCAGCGGATACCCGAACGCCGGCATCGCGATCATCCGCCGGCCGTCCGCGGTGGGCACGCCCAGCAGGTCGCAGACGGTGTCGGCCTCGTAGCGCAGGACCGTGGTCAGCACGCCGCCGATGCCCTCGGCTCGCGCGGCCAGCAGCGAACTCCAGATGGCCGGGTAGATGTTCGCGCCGCCGTGGTCGTCCACCGCGAAGACGAAGACCAGCAGGGGGATCTCGGCGAAGTGCTCGACGAAGTGGTCCCCGGAGCTCTTGATGCGCCCCAGGGACTGCGCCCGCCGTGCGGGGTCCTCGTGCGGTGCCGTACCGAGCCGGCCGGCCTCGATGTCGGCGTACTCCCGTTGCCGGCAGGACGCGTAGAGCTCGGCGAGCCGCGCCTTGAGCCCGGGGTCGTCGACGGCGAGGAAGTGCCAGCGTTGCGTGTTGCCGCCGTTGGGCGCCCGGATCGCGGCGTCCAGGATCCGGCACTGGCTCTCCATCGGGATGGCATCCGGCTTCATGCGGCGCATGATCCGGGTCGTGTAGAGAGCTTCGTAGACGTCCACCGGTCAACTCCCAGGGCGCGAGCGGCAGTTACGTTACAGCTATTTACTGTAACGCGAACGGATGTCGCCGGCCCGCGCCCTGGACCGCCCCGGCCCGCGCCGCGCCCGGCCGGATCAGCCGGAGCCGTCGGGGCGCACCGCGATGGCGGGCCAGACGGTGTCGACGAGGCGGTCCGGGATGTCCGCACCGGATCCGCCGGTGCGCAGGTAGTCCGCGAAGTAGCTGCCGAAGCAGAGGGTCACGACGGTGTCGAGGTCGACGTCCTCACGGACCTCGCCGCGCTCGCGGAGCCGCCGCAGGGTCTGCGCCAACTCCTCGCACCGCGGCCCGACCCCGTGCTCGCGCAGCTGCTCCAGCAGGCCCGGCGCGCGTTCGACCTCCGCCATGAAGTTGCCGTGCAGGGCCATCGCGCCCTTGTTGTGGTACCGCGGATCGAGGCGGCGCACGGCCTCACGGAACGCCTCGACCGCGGTCAGCGCGTCCATGTCGACGTCCGGGTACGCCTCGCGCTGGGCGCGCAGTCCGTACTGGAGGGCGTCGACGACCAGGTCGTACTTGTTCGCCCAACGCCGGTACAGCGTGGGCCGCGTGACCCCGGCGTCGGCGACGATGTCCCCGATGGTCATCTGCGCGTATCCGTCGGCGACCAGCCGCTTGCGCGTCGCCCGGATGATCGCCTCCTCGATCGCCGGGTCCCGCGGCCGGCCACCGGCCCGCGAGCCGGCGCCGCGGTCGGCCCCCTTGTCGTCCTTGGCGCTTCCGGTACGGTCGTCGCCGCTCATCCGCGGTCCTCTCTGTGCCCGGACACGGCCCCATGCCATCGATTGCGGGCGTTACATTACATAAGCGTAATGTAACGGCCCCTCACTTCACCACGCGGACGACTCTCGCGGGGGCGCGGACGCCGCGCCGGTGGGGGTGCCGAGCGCGGGCGGCACAGCTATCGTACCGACTGGACGGTATGAGCCGATCCCCCGCGAGCCCCCAAGGAGCCCCGCATGCCGCGCGCGAAGTCCAACGGTATAGAGCTCGAGTACGACACCTTCGGCAGCACCGGCGATCCGGCGCTGCTGCTCGTCATGGGCCTCGGTGCGCAAATGACCCTGTGGCGGGCGGAGTTCTGCTCCGCGCTCGCGGACCGCGGTTTCTTCGTCGTGCGCTACGACAACCGCGACGCGGGCCTGTCGACCGGTCTCGACGAGCACCCCGTCCCGGACATCGGCGCCGTGCTGTCGGGCGACCCCTCCAGCGTCCCCTATCTGCTGGCCGACATGGCGGACGACGCCGTGGGGCTGCTGGACGCGCTGGACATCCCGGCCGCGCACGTCGTCGGCGCCTCGATGGGCGGCATGATCGCCCAGCAGCTGACGATCGACCACCCCGAGCGGGTGCTGTCGCTGTGCTCGATCATGTCCACCACAGGCGACCGGTCGGTCGGCCGCGCCTCGGCGGAGGCCATCGCGGCGATGCCCGGCTCGAACGGCGTCCCCCTGACGCGCGAGGCCGTCATCGACGAGGGGGTCCGCAGGTCGGCCGTGATCGGCTCCCCCGCCTACCCGCCGGCTCCGCAGGAGCTGCGCGAGCGCGTGACCGCCGCCTACGACCGCGCGTACCGCCCGGAGGGCTACGTGCGCCAGTACGCGGCGATCCTCGCCTCTCCGGACCGCACGCCGGGCCTGCGGTCGGTGGCGGTACCGACGGTGGTCGTGCACGGCGAGCAGGACCCCCTGATCGACCACAGCGGCGGCCGGGCGACAGCGGCCGCGGTCCCCGGCAGCGAGCTGCTGCTGATCCCGGGCATGGGCCACGACCTGCCCGAGCAGGTGTGGCCGGCGGTCGTCGACGCGATCGCCCGCAACGCCGCCAGGGCCACCGCCTGAGCCACCGCCCGAGCCCGGACACCCGGAGCGGTCATGCATGGCGCCGGGCCGGCCTGCCGGAGCCGGCCCGGACGCCGCCACCTACCGCAGCTAGCGCACCGACGCCGCCGGCGGACGCTCGCGCAGGGCGCCGTAGCCGATGAAGTACGCCGGCACCCGCTTGAGCCAGGGTGTGGAGTTGAGCAGGCCGGCGAGCCGCCCCGCGCGGTCGGCGTCGCCGAGCGGGGAGCGTCCGGCCAGCACCGGGGCGACGAAGCGGCGGTGGGCCAGGCGCTGCAGGGCCTGCGTGGCGGCCGTGGTCGGCCACCGGCGGAGCTGTACGGCGCGTACGTCCCGCAACCCGACGCTGCCGCGGCGCAGCGGCTCGACGAGGTGGCGCGCGGTGGCGACGGCGTCCTCGACGGCGAGGTTGATGCCGATCCCGAACACGGGCGACATCGCGTGGGCGGCGTCGCCGATGCACAGCAGCCCCGGGCGGTGCCAGCGCTCCAGCCGGTCGCAGCGCACGTCGAGGAGCTTCACCTCGTCCCAGGAGCGCACCGCGCGCACGCGGTCGCCCAGCCACGGCACCGCGGCCGAGTACGCGGCGAGGAACCGGTCCAGGCCCGCGGCCCGGCGGTCGGCGTCGCTGCCCTTGGGGATCAGCGCGGCGCACTGCCAGTACTCCCCCCGGTCGATCATCGCGGTGAGGAAGCGGTCGCCGACTCCGGCCACCAGCCCCTGCGGGTCGCCCGGGTGCCGGGGCACCCGGAACCACCACGCGTCCATCGGACAGCCGAATTCCCGCAGGCCGAGTTCCGGCCGCGACCGTGCCAGTGACCCGCGGCCGTCGCAGGCCACGGTCAGGGTGGCCCGCAGTTCGCCGCCGCCGCCGTCCGCGGTGCGGTAGCGCACGCCGGTGATCCGGCCGCGCTCCTCCAGGAAGGAGGTCGCCTCGGTGCCCATGCGCAGGGTGAACGTCGGCTCGCGGCGGGCCTCGTCCGCCAGGAGGGCGAGCAGGTCCCACTGGGGCACCATCGCCACGTAGTTGTACGGGCCCCGCAGTGTGCCGACGTCCGAGACGGTGACCAAGGACCGCCCGGGGCCGATCGGCAACTGGACGGTGGTGACACGGCGTTGCGGCAGGGCGGCGAAGCGCTCGGCGAGGCCGAGTTCGTCCAGCAGCGCGAGGGTCGAGGGGTGCACGGTGTCGCCGCGGAAGTCGCGCAGGAAGTCGCCGTGCTTCTCCAGGACGGTGACCTCCACCCCCGCCCTGGCCAGCAGCAGGGCGAGCACCATGCCCGCCGGGCCGCCGCCCACCACGCAGCAGGTGGTCCGTTCCATCGCAGCCCGCCCTCCGCCGTCATCCTCGTCCCGCCCCGATATAACGGGACATATTATCCTTGAACGGTGCACATTGATGCCGTCATGAGGTGCCACGCACTCCCGGAGGCCTGATGAGCCAGCAGCCGGTCACCCTGCCCTTCACCGATCCGGCCTTCGTCGCCGATCCCTTCCCCCTCTACCAGGAGCTACGCCAGGAGGGCCCGGTGCGCCGCGCGGTCATCCAGGGCGAGCTGGAGGCCTGGCTGGTCACCCGGTACGAGGACGGCCTGGCGGCCCTGACCGATCCACGGCTGAGCAGCGACGTCCGCGACGCCGCGGACCCGCGGCTCATGGCGCGACTGCCCACCACCGAGCGCGAGTCGATGATCCGCACGATGCTGCGCGCCGACCCGCCCGACCACACCCGGCTGCGCCGGCTGGTCTCCAAGGCGTTCACCGCCCGCCGCGTGGCCGAGCTGGAGCCGCGTGTCCAGGCCGTCACCGACGAGCTCCTCGACGCGATCGTCCCGGCCGGGCGCGCCGACCTGGTCGAGGACTTCGCGCTGCCGCTGCCGGTCACGGTCATCAGCGAACTGCTCGGCGTGCCCGTCTCCGACCGCTACGACTTCCAGCGGTGGACCGACGACATGGTCCTCCAGGGCCCCCAGCCGCCGGACCCGGCCAAGATCGAGGCGGCCTGGAAGCAGATGCACGGGTACCTCACCGCCCTGCTGGACGCCAAGCGGGCGCACCCGGGGGACGACCTGCTCAGCGCGCTGATCGCCACCCACGACGACGAGCAGCGGCTGGACCGGCACGAACTGATCTCGATGTCCTTCCTGCTCCTGGTCGCCGGGTACATCACCACCGTCAACCTCATCGGCAACGGCATCGCGGCGCTGCTCACCCACCCGGACCAGCTGCGCATGCTGCGCGAGGACCCGGAGTTGCTGCCCGGCGCGATCGAGGAGTTCCTGCGGTACGACGGGCCGGTCAACCCCGGCATCGCGCGCTTCGCCCGCGAGGACCTGACCATCGCGGGGGTGGCGATCCCGCGCGGCGCGACGGTGGTGGTCGCCTCCGCCATCGCCGACCGCGACCCGGCGCGGTTCGGCGACCCGGACCGCCTGGACATCACCCGGGAGGACAACGCCCACCTCGCCTTCGGGCACGGCATCCACTACTGCCTGGGGGCGCCGCTGGCCCGGCTGGAGGGCAGGATCGCCATCGGCACCGCCCTGCGCCGTCTGCCCGGCCTCACTCTGGCCGTTCCGCCCGAGGAGCTGCTCTGGCGGCCGCGGGTGCTGCGCGGCCCCTCGCGGCTGCCCGTCACCTTCGGTTCCGCCGACGGCTGAGGCCGGGGCGCCCGGACCGGGGCACCGGCCGTGTCCGCACACGTACCGCCGGGCGAGCCGTGCAGAGGGCTCGCCCGGCGGGGCGGATTCGGCGGGAGCCGGTCAGATGCGTGAGCCTCCGGCGGGGCCCCTCATGTCCGAGGACTTCCCCCGGCCCGTGCCCGGTCGCATCGAGGACGCCGCCAGCGCGAGCGCCAGAGCGATGACGCCGACCACCACGTTGTTGACGATCGTGCGCGTCGTGCTGACGTTCCCCGCGATGCACCACGGCGAGATGATCGTCCACAGGCCGATGATGGCGGCGGCCCACGCCATGGAGTGCGTGCGCTCGAACGCCCTGCCCACGCCGCCCATGAGCATGGCGTACGCGATGCCGGCTATCAGGTTGCCGACGGCTATCGTCGACAGGCCGTTGAAGCCCACGATCCAGGGGGACGCCGCCAGGTAGGTGCCGGTCACCAGGCCCATGGCCTCGATCGCCTGGCCCCGGTTGGTGGCGGTCGTCCGTTCGTACTCCGCGCGCAGCGCCAGCAGGTCGGGGTGCTGCTCGATACTCGGTCGCGTAGAGGCCATCTAAACCATCCCCACTCATTTCGGACGTTTCACCCCACACTTACCCACGATGCGGCGGTCGAGACGTGGAGATTCGCGCGGGACGGTACGAGCGGCCCGGAACACCCTGGTCACGGGGTCCAGGAGCGTGCGACGGGGCGGGTCAGACGATCTGCTCGGTGTCGATCCGGACGTCCACGCGCTTGTAGGCGTCGGGCTGCTGGGTGAGCACCGGAAGACCGGTGGACAGCGCCAGGTGCGCGGCGTGGGCGGTGGCGATGTCCGTCGCGCGCTCGTGGGCGATCTGCGCGACGGACCAGCAGGTGGCCTCGCCGAGCGCCCGGAAGACGAAGCACGGCGCCGCCAGGGCGTCCTGGAGGCGTTCGTACACCTCACCGAGGACCGACTCGGTCAGGCCCTGCGCGAAAGGCACCGCCGGGACGTACAGCGGCACGGCGGTCTGCGCCGAGCGGATGACCCGGGCGACCATGTACGGCCGCCCCAGGGCGAGGGCCCGGACGGCGGTGTGGTCGAGGATGTACCCGCCGCTCACGCCGCCTGACCCGGGTCTGCGGGCGGAGCGGTCTCGAAGCCGCGCCGCGCGTCGGCGGAGGCGACGGCCTCGAGGGCGGCCTCCCACTCGCCGGGGTGGTCCTGGCGGGCCCGTGCGGCGAGCCAGTCGACGGCGCGCAGGGCGCGTTCGGTGCGCTGGAGCCGTTCGGTGACGGCCGCCTCGATGAAGGCGGACCGGTTGCCGCCGGGGCCGCCGGCCAGCTTGTCGACCGCGGCTACGGTGTCCTCGTCGAGGGTGATGGTGACCTTCTGCTTCGCCATACCGTCACCATACCGATGTATGGCCGCACGGGGGACGATCGTCACCCGACCGGACGACCGCGTGTCGGACCCGGATGGGACGATGTCCCCCGCAGTAACGGACTCAGGGGAAGGCTGCACCGGCTATGTCGCTCATCCACCGCACGACGCTGACGCCGACCAAGCTGGAACTGCTCACGCAGTGGCTCCCTCGGCAGCCCTGGTACGCGGGCACGGGACGGGCGCCGGAACTCGTGAAGGCAGGCGGTTTCCGCCTGGACGACCCCCTGGGCGAGGTCGGGGTGGAGTTCATGGTGGTCACCGACCAGGACGGCGCCGCCTACCACGTGCCCATGGGCTACCGCGGCGCGCCGCTGGCCGGCGCCGAGGACGCGCTCATCGGCACCACGGAGCACGGGGTGCTGGGCAAGCGCTGGGTCTACGACGGCGCGCACGACCCGGTCGTGGTGGCCCAGTTGACCGCCCTGGTACGAGGTGAGGCCGAGGCGCAGGCCCAGAGCCTCAGCGATACGCCCGACCCGACCGTCGCCCGCCACTACGCCGGACCGGTGGACGCCGCCGTGTCCGGCGCCGGATCCGTGACCGACGGCCCGGAGGCCACGACCGACGTCACCGTCGACGCGGGCCCGGCCGGGCGCCTGGTCCTCCGCGTGACGCGCGCACTGCGCCCCGGCGCCGTCGACGGCACCGCGGACGGCGCGCTCGGTCACGTCGACGCCCGCTGGCAGCAGCCGGACGGCACCGAGGCCCGCGCGGTCTTCGCCGCCCTCCGGAAGGCCGCCGCCGGCTGAGCGGCGGGGCGACTGAGCCACGCAGCGACGATCGCCGAACTGCCGTGCGCGCAGGGCGCTTTCGGTAGCCTCCCGCCATGAAGATCATGGGGGGTGCGGCGGTGGGAGCCGTCTTCGGGACGGTCACCTCGCTCGTCAACGCGCTGTCGTCGCCGTACTCCGGACTCGGGGCCCCGATCACCGGCACCCTCTGGGGCGGCGCGGCCAAAATGCTGAGCCTGCTGCTGGACGCGGGCTGGTCCTGGGCCGCCCTCGCGGTGGCCGCGGGCCTGCTCGCCGGGACCCCCGCCCGCGGCATGCCGGCCGGACCGTTGGCGCTGGTCGCCGCCACGGCGACGTACTCCGCGATGGACCACCTCCTCGTGAACGCGGGCAGCGACGTCCTCGTCTGGGCGGTGGTCGCGGTGTTCTTCGGACCGTTCCTCGGCATGACGGGCGCGGCCATCCGGCGGCCCGGCCTGACCGGCCTCCTGGCCGCGTTGACGGTGCCGGTCGGCGCCGCGGTCCAGATGGTCGTCCTGCCGCCCCGGCCGCATGTGACGGTGACCCCGGCGATCGCCGTCGCCGAGGCCCTGGTCTGGACGGCCGCGGCGGCCGGCGCGGCCTGGGCCGTCCACCGTTTCCTCGCCGAGCGGCGTGCCGTCAGGGCCCGGTGACGACGGCAGTCGCTCGCCGAGCGGCGGGATGCCGCCTGGCGGAGACTGGGAGGAGCACGGTCGTGCCGCCGTGATCGTCGACCGGGTCGCCCCAGGGAGCGGACATGCGCATCGACCTCACCGGACGGACCGCCTTGGTGACGGCATCGACGCAGGGCATCGGAGCGGCCATCGCGGCCGGGCTCGCACGGGCGGGAGCCCGCGTGGGCGTCAACGGCCGCGACCCGGACCGGGTGGACCAGGCCCTCAAGCAACTGCGTGACGCGGTGCCGGACGGCGAGTTCGTCGCCGTCGGAGCCGACGTGGCCACCGACGAGGGCGCCGAACGGGCCCGCGAGGCCGTGCCGGACGTCGACATCCTCATCAACAACCTCGGCGTCTACGGCGCCAGGGACGCACTCGAGATCGACGACGCCGAGTGGCGCCGGTACTTCGACGTCAACGTCCTGTCCGCCGTCCGCCTGACCCGGATGTACATGCCGCGGATGCTGGAGCGGGACTGGGGCCGCATCCAGTACATCTCCAGCGAGTCCGGCGTGGCGATCCCCGTCGAGATGATCCAGTACGGCATGACGAAGACGGCGATGCTCGCCCTCGGGCGCGGCTTCGCGAAGAAGGCCGCGGGTTCGGGCGTCACGGTGAACTCGGTCCTGGTCGGCCCGACCCGCACCTCGGGCGTGGAGGAGTTCGTCCGGGGGCTCGTCGGCAGCGAGTTGCCCTGGGAGGAGGCGCAGCGCACCTTCATGCGCGAGCACCGCCCGCAGTCGCTGCTGCAACGCCTCATCGAGCCGGCGGAGATCGCCAACATGGTGGTGTACCTCAGCTCCGACCTCGCCTCGGCCACCACCGGCGGCGCCGTGCGCGTCGACGGGGGCTGCGTGGACGCCATCGTCCCCTGAGACGGCGTCAGGCGCTGCACTGCGTCATCCGTCGGGTCGCGTCATCCGTGCCGTGCGCTCCAGCCAGGCGGCCGTGACCGAGCTGTGCCGCTCGACGACGTCCTCCGGTGCCCCGTTGAGGAGGGCGAAGGCCACCTGCTCCAGGCCGAAGGTGAGGTACCACGTCCACGCGCGGTGCAGGGTCGGCCGGTCGACGGCCGCCGCCACCTTGTCCCAGCCGTGCCAGGCCAGGCAGGCGGCGTCGACGGCCGGGTCGAACGGCTGGGCGAGGTCCCAGTCCAGGACGCCGACCACGCGGCCGTCCTCGCTCCAGTGCAGGTTGCCGCCGGCCAGGTCGCCGTGGACCAGGGACGGTTCGACCGGGGGAAGGTCCAGGGCGGCGCCCACACGGCGGCGCGCCTCGGACCGCCACGTGCGCGGCAGCCGGGGGACGACGTCGCGCTCCATCATCTCGGCCCACCGGTCACCGCCCGCGTATTCGTGCGCGGCGCCCAGCAGGCCCTGGAGGCCGCCGCAGTCCACGCCCTTCAGCGCCCGCAGCAGCCCCGCGAGGTGTTCCGGCTCCCCACCCCCGCCCCGGGGTGCGGGCGTTCCTCCCAGCCAGGACAGCGCGACAGCGGTGTGCCCCGCCACCCGGACCACGTCGGACAGCGGGCGCGGCACGGCGAAGGGCAGGTCCAGGGCGCCCAGGCGGCGCAGCAGCTCCACACGCCGGGACAGCGCCGCGACCGCGGTGGGGTTCCTGGCGACGCGCACGACCGCGACGCCCGGAAGCAGCACCACATGGTGCGAGCCACCGACCGCGAGGGTCGCGCCGCGCAGGTCGCGTCCCGGCAGCAGGGCCGCGGCCACGCTCAGCAGTTCCTCGGGCACGTGATCCACCATCACCGCAGCGTAGGGCCCCCCGCGCGTGACGCGATAGCCTTTCGATCATGGCGGACTGGAACATACGGCCGGCTGCGGCCACGGACGTCGAGGCGGTGGCGGAGCTGCGCGCCGTGGCGATGCGGGCCGACCTGGAGCGGCTCGGGCGGTACGACGAGCACCGCGTGCGGCAGCGCCTGCGGGACGCCTTCGCGCCGGAGCACACCTGGGTCATCGACGTGGGCGGCGCTCTCGCCGGCTGCGTCGCCCTGCGGCCTGCCGGGGACGCCCACTGGCTGGAGCACTTCTACCTGGACCCGCGTCTGCAGGGCGGCGGCATCGGCACGGCCGTACTTCGGGAGCTGCTGGAGCGGTGCGACCGGGACGGCGTCCCGGTCAGGCTGAACGTGCTGCGGGGCAGTGCGGCCCGGCGGCTGTACGAGCGGCACGGGTTCACCGTCGACACCGAGGATCCGGTCGACGTGTTCATGGTGCGCGAGCCCGCCGCCGTGTGCGGCGGTTGACCCCCTGGGGGTCGCCGGAGCGATCCGTTCAGCCGCGCGGGCGCTCGACGCGCCGGCCGACACGGGGCGGCCTGGCCGTTGCGTGCAGCTTCTTGGCCTAGGTGTATTGATCACGAGCGTTGTTGACACCTGCTGGGTCTTGATCACGGCGAAGACCTCCGGTGTGGTGGAGCTGTCTAGGACTGCACCGCACCGGAGGTCTTCGTGTCC
>NZ_JARAVK010000129.1:0-26165 GCF_033792765.1 Streptomyces sp. PA03-6a
GGAAGGCCCCACAGGGCCCTCCAAGGCGGCACAAAGCCGCTGGGCGGCCACCCCCAGGGGATGGCCGCCCAGCGGCTTCGAGCGGACGACTCAGCCGTTGTACGGGCCGTAGTCGTAGTCCTCCAGCGGGACGGCCTGGCCGGAGCCGGTGCCGAACGGGCTGTAGTCGATGTCGTCGTAGCCGACGGCCGAGTACATCGCGGCCTTGGCCTCCTCGGTCGGCTCGACCCGGATGTTGCGGTAGCGGGACAGACCCGTACCGGCCGGGATGAGCTTACCGATGATGACGTTCTCCTTGAGGCCCAGCAGCGAGTCGGACTTGGCGTGGATCGCCGCGTCGGTGAGGACTCGGGTCGTCTCCTGGAAGGAGGCGGCCGACAGCCAGGACTCGGTGGCCAGCGAGGCCTTGGTGATACCCATCAGCTGCGGACGGCCGGAGGCCGGGTGGCCACCCTCCGCCACGACCCGACGGTTCTCGGTCTCGAAGCGGCCGCGCTCGACCAGCTCGCCCGGCAGCAGCTCCGCGTCGCCGGACTCGATGATCGTCACCCGGCGGAGCATCTGCCGGATGATGATCTCGATGTGCTTGTCGTGGATCGACACACCCTGCGAGTTGTAGACCTTCTGGACTTCCCCGACCAGGTGGACCTGGACGGCCCGCTGACCCAGGATGCGCAGCACGTCGTGCGGGTTGGTGGCACCCACGGTCAGCTTCTCGCCGACCTCGACGTGGTCGCCCTCGCCCACCAGCAGCCGGGCACGCTTGGAGATCGGGTAGGCGATCTCCTCCGCACCGTCGTCCGGGGTGATGACGATCTTCTTGGTCTTCTCGGTCTCCTCGATCCGGATGCGGCCCGCCGCCTCCGAGATCGGGGCGACACCCTTGGGGGTACGCGCCTCGAAGAGCTCGACGACACGCGGCAGACCCTGCGTGATGTCGTCACCGGCCACACCACCGGTGTGGAAGGTACGCATCGTCAGCTGGGTGCCGGGCTCGCCGATGGACTGGGCGGCGATGATGCCGACCGCCTCACCGATGTCCACCAGCTTGCCGGTCGCGAGCGAACGGCCGTAGCACATCGCGCAGGTGCCCACCGCGGACTCGCAGGTCAGGACCGAGCGGGTCTTGACCTCCTCGACGCCGTTGTGGATGAGCTGCTCGATGAGCACGTCGCCCAGGTCGGTGCCGGCGGTGGCCAGCACCTTGCCGTCCACCACGACGTCCTCGGCGAGGCAGCGCGCGTACACGCTGGTCTCGACGTCGTCCGTCTTGCGCAGCGAACCGTCCTCGGAGCGCTCGGCGATCGCCAGCTTGAGGCCGCGCTCGGTGCCGCAGTCCTCCTCGCGGATGATGACGTCCTGGGAGACGTCGACCAGACGACGGGTCAGGTAACCGGAGTCGGCGGTACGCAGAGCGGTGTCCGCGAGACCCTTACGGGCACCGTGGGTGGAGATGAAGTACTCCAGCACGGTGAGACCCTCGCGGAACGACGCCTTGATCGGCCGCGGGATGGTCTCGTTCTTCGCGTTGGACACCAGGCCACGCATACCCGCGATCTGACGCATCTGCATCATGTTTCCGCGGGCACCCGAGTCGACCATCATGAAGATCGGGTTGGTCTTCGGGAAGTTCGCGTTCATCGCCTCGGCGACCTCGTTGGTCGCCTTGGTCCAGATCGCGATGAGCTCCTGCGTGCGCTCGTCCTTGGTGATCAGACCGCGCTCGTACTGCTTCTGGACCTTCTCGTCCTGAGCCTCGTAGCCCGCGATGATGGCCTTCTTGGCCTCGGGCACGACGACGTCGGAGATGGCCACGGTGACACCGGAACGGGTCGCCCAGTGGAAACCGGACGCCTTCAGGTTGTCGAGCGTCGCCGCCACGATGACCTTCGGGTAGCGCTCGGCGAGGTCGTTGACGATCTCGGAGAGCTGCTTCTTGCCCACCGGGTAGTCCACGAACGGGTAGTCCTCGGGCAGCAGCTCGTTGAAGAGCGCACGGCCCAGGGTCGTGTTCAGCCGGAAGGAGTCGCCCAGCTGCCAGGGCTCCTCGCCCTCGACGTCCGCCGGCGGGGTCCAGCCACGCGGCGGGACGGTGCCGATCGGGAACCGGATGTCGATCCGCGACTGGAGCGAGAGCTCGCGCGCGTCGAAGGCCATGATCGCCTCGGCGGTCGAGCCGAACGCCCGGCCCTCACCCCGGAGCTCGCGCTCCTCCGCGTCCGTGGTGAGGAAGAACAGACCCAGGACCATGTCCTGCGTCGGCATCGTCACCGGACGGCCGTCGGCGGGCTTGAGGATGTTGTTCGAGGACAGCATCAGGATGCGGGCCTCGGCCTGCGCCTCCGCGGACAGCGGCAGGTGCACGGCCATCTGGTCGCCGTCGAAGTCCGCGTTGAACGCGGTGCAGACGAGCGGGTGGATCTGGATGGCCTTGCCCTCGACCAGCTGCGGCTCGAAGGCCTGGATGCCGAGGCGGTGCAGGGTCGGCGCACGGTTCAGCAGCACCGGGTGCTCGGCGATGACCTCTTCGAGCACGTCGTAGACGACCGTGCGGCCGCGCTCGACCATGCGCTTGGCCGACTTGATGTTCTGCGCGTGGTTCAGGTCCACCAGGCGCTTCATCACGAACGGCTTGAAGAGCTCCAGCGCCATGGCCTTGGGCAGACCGCACTGGTGCAGCTTGAGCTGCGGGCCGACGACGATGACCGAACGGGCCGAGTAGTCGACGCGCTTGCCGAGCAGGTTCTGACGGAACCGGCCCTGCTTGCCCTTGAGCATGTCGGACAGCGACTTCAGCGGACGGTTGCCGGGGCCCGTGACCGGGCGACCACGACGGCCGTTGTCGAAGAGCGCGTCGACGGCCTCCTGGAGCATGCGCTTCTCGTTGTTCACGATGATCTCGGGGGCACCGAGGTCGAGGAGGCGCTTGAGGCGGTTGTTGCGGTTGATGACGCGGCGGTACAGGTCGTTCAGGTCGGAGGTCGCGAAGCGGCCACCGTCCAGCTGCACCATCGGACGCAGGTCCGGCGGGATCACCGGGACGCAGTCCAGCACCATGCCCTGGGGCTTGTTGGTGGTCTGCAGGAAGGCGGAGACGACCTTGAGGCGCTTGAGCGCACGGGTCTTCTTCTGGCCCTTGCCGGTACGGATGATCTCGCGGAGCTTGGCGGCCTCCTCGTCCAGGTCGAAGGACTCCAGGCGCTTCTGCAGCGCCGCGGCACCCATCGAACCCTGGAAGTAGGTGCCGAAGCGCTCCCGCAGCTCGCGGTAGAGCAGCTCGTCACCCTCCAGGTCCTGGACCTTGAGGTTCTTGAAGCGGGACCACACCTCGTCGAGCCGGTCCAGCTCGCGCTGGGCACGGTCGCGCAGCTGCTTCATCTCCCGCTCGGCGCCCTCGCGCACCTTGCGGCGCACGTCGGACTTGGCGCCCTCGGCCTCCAGCTCGCCGAGGTCGGCCTCGAGCTTCTTCTGCCGGGACTCGATGTCGGAGTCACGGCGCTGCTCGATCTGCTGACGCTCGACGGAGACCTGGGCCTCCAGCGAGGGCAGGTCGCGGGTACGACGCTCGTCGTCCACCCACGTGATCATGTAGGCGGCGAAGTAGATGACCTTCTCGAGGTCCTTCGGGGCGAGGTCGAGCAGGTAGCCCAGCCGCGACGGAACGCCCTTGAAGTACCAGATGTGGGTCACGGGGGCGGCCAGCTCGATGTGGCCCATCCGCTCACGACGCACCTTGGCGCGAGTGACCTCGACGCCGCAGCGCTCACAGATGATGCCCTTGAAGCGGACACGCTTGTACTTGCCGCAGTAGCACTCCCAGTCCCGGGTGGGGCCGAAGATCTTCTCGCAGAAGAGTCCGTCCTTCTCGGGCTTCAGGGTGCGGTAGTTGATGGTCTCAGGCTTCTTGACCTCGCCATGGGACCACTGTCGGATGTCGTCCGCGGTCGCAAGGCCGATCCGCAGCTCGTCGAAGAAGTTGACGTCGAGCACTTTGTCGTCAATCCCTCTTTCGGGGTCGAAAGTCAAACATGTCTGAACGGTCCGGGGGAGGCGGGGAGCTGCTCACGGCAGCTCCCCGGCCGGCCCGTCAGACCTCTTCGACGCTGCTCGGCTCGCGCCGGGACAGGTCGATACCGAGCTCCTCCGCCGCGCGGAAGACGTCCTCGTCCGTGTCGCGCATCTCGATGGACATGCCGTCCGAGGACAGCACCTCCACGTTGAGGCAGAGCGACTGCATTTCCTTGATGAGCACCTTGAAGGACTCGGGAATGCCCGGCTCGGGGATGTTCTCGCCCTTGACGATCGCCTCGTAGACCTTCACGCGGCCCAGGACGTCGTCGGACTTGATGGTGAGGAGTTCCTGCAGCGCGTAGGCCGCGCCGTACGCCTCAAGGGCCCACACCTCCATCTCACCGAAGCGCTGACCACCGAACTGCGCCTTACCACCCAGCGGCTGCTGGGTGATCATCGAGTACGGACCGGTGGAACGGGCGTGCAGCTTGTCGTCCACCAGGTGGTGCAGCTTGAGGATGTACATGTAGCCGACCGAGATCGGGTCCGGGAACGGCTCGCCGGAGCGGCCGTCGAAGAGCCGGGCCTTGCCGGAGGGCAGCACCAGGCGCTGGCCGTCGCGGTTCGGGATCGTGGCCTCGAAGAGACCGGCGATCTCGTCCTCGCGGGCACCGTCGAACACCGGGGTGGCGACGTTGGTGCCGGCCTCCACCTGGTCGGCGCCGATCGCCGTCAGGCGCTGCGCCCACTCGTCGCCGATGCCGGAGACGTCCCAGCCCTGGGCGGCGAGCCAGCCGAGGTGGATCTCCAGGACCTGTCCCGGGTTCATCCGGGACGGGACACCCAGAGGGTTGAGGATGATGTCGACCGCGGTGCCGTCCTCCAGGAACGGCATGTCCTCGATCGGCAGGATCTTGGAGATGACGCCCTTGTTGCCGTGGCGGCCGGCGAGCTTGTCACCGTCGGTGATCTTGCGCTTCTGTGCCACGTAGACGCGGACCAGCTGGTTCACGCCGGGCGGCAGCTCGTCGCCCTCCTCGCGGTCGAAGACGCGCACGCCGATGACCTTGCCGGTCTCGCCGTGCGGCACCTTCAGCGAGGTGTCACGGACCTCACGGGCCTTCTCGCCGAAGATCGCGCGCAGCAGGCGCTCCTCCGGGGTCAGCTCGGTCTCGCCCTTCGGGGTGACCTTGCCGACCAGGATGTCGCCGGCGACGACCTCGGCACCGATGCGGATGATGCCGCGCTCGTCGAGGTCGGCCAGGACCTCCTCGGAGACGTTCGGGATGTCCCGGGTGATCTCCTCGGGGCCGAGCTTGGTGTCACGGGCGTCGACCTCGTGCTCCTCGATGTGGATCGAGGAGAGGACGTCGTCCTGCACCAGACGCTGGCTGAGGATGATCGCGTCCTCGTAGTTGTGGCCCTCCCACGGCATGAACGCCACCAGGAGGTTCTTGCCCAGCGCCATCTCACCGCGCTCGGTGGACGGGCCGTCGGCGAGCACCTGGCCGGCGATCACGCGGGCGCCCTCGTCCACGACGACCTTCTGGTTGAAGGACGTGCCCTGGTTCGAGCGGGAGAACTTGGCGACCCGGTAGGTGTTGTAGGTGCCGTCGTCGTTGGCGACGGTGACGTAGTCCGCGGAGACCTCCTGGACCACACCGTCCTTGTCGGCCTTGATGACGTCACCGGCGTCGACCGCGCAGCGGTACTCCATGCCGGTGCCGACCAGCGGGGCCTGCGCCTTGAGCAGCGGCACGGCCTGGCGCATCATGTTCGATCCCATGAGCGCGCGGTTGGCGTCGTCGTGCTCGAGGAACGGGATCATGGCGGTCGCGACCGACACCATCTGGCGCGGCGAGACGTCCATGTAGTCCACGTCCTCACCGGGGACGTAGTCGATCTCGCCACCACGGCGGCGCACCAGGACGCGCGACTCCGCGAAGCGGTTGTCGTCGGTCAGCGGGGCGTTCGCCTGGGCGATGACGAAGCGGTCCTCCTCGTCGGCCGTGAGGAAGTTGACCTCGTCGGTGACGACACCGTTCTCGTCGACCTTGCGGTACGGGGTCTCCACGAAACCGAACGCGTTGACCCGGCCGTAGGAGGCCAGCGAGCCGATCAGACCGATGTTCGGGCCTTCGGGGGTCTCGATCGGGCACATGCGTCCGTAGTGGGACGGGTGCACGTCACGGACCTCGAAGCCGGCCCGCTCACGGGACAGACCACCGGGGCCCAGCGCGGACAGACGGCGCTTGTGGGTCAGGCCCGACAGCGGGTTCGTCTGGTCCATGAACTGGGACAGCTGGCTGGTGCCGAAGAACTCCTTGATGGAGGCGACGACCGGCCGGATGTTGATCAGGGTCTGCGGCGTGATCGCCTCGACGTCCTGGGTGGTCATCCGCTCGCGGACGACGCGCTCCATACGGGCCAGACCCGTGCGGACCTGGTTCTGGATGAGCTCGCCGACGTTGCGCAGACGACGGTTGCCGAAGTGGTCGATGTCGTCGACCTCGACGACCACGGAGGAACCGTTGTCGCCGGTGGTCTCGGTCTCGCCCGCGTGCAGCTTGACCAGGTACTTGATCGCCGAGATGACGTCCTCGACGGTCAGCACGCCGGCGTCGAGCGGCGCGTCGGCACCCAGCTTCTTGTTGATCTTGTAGCGGCCGACCTTGGCCAGGTCGTAGCGCTTGGGGTTGAAGTAGAGGTTCTCCAGCAGCGTCTGCGCGGCCTCACGGGTCGGCGGCTCGCCCGGACGCAGCTTGCGGTAGATGTCCAGCAGCGCGTCGTCCTGGCCCTGGGTGTGGTCCTTCTCCAGGGTGGCGCGCATGGACTCGTACTCGCCGAACTCCTCGAGGATCTGCTCGGTGGTCCAGCCGAGCGCCTTCAGGAGGACGGTCACGGACTGCTTGCGCTTGCGGTCGATGCGGACACCGACCATGTCGCGCTTGTCGATCTCCATCTCCAGCCAGGCACCACGGGAGGGGATGACCTTGGCGGAGTAGATGTCCTTGTCGGACGTCTTGTCGATCTGGCTGTCGAAGTAGACACCCGGCGAGCGCACCAGCTGGGACACCACGACACGCTCGGTGCCGTTGATGACGAAGGTGCCCTTGTTGGTCATGAGCGGGAAGTCGCCCATGAAGACCGTCTGGGACTTGATCTCGCCGGTCTCGTTGTTGGTGAACTCGGCCGTGACGAAGAGCGGGGCCGCGTACGTGAAGTCGCGCTCCTTGCACTCGTCGATCGAGTTCTTCGGAGGCTCGAAACGGTGGTCGCGGAAGGTCAGCGACATCGACCCGGAGAAGTCCTCGATCGGCGAGATCTCCTCGAAGATCTCCTCCAGACCGGACTTGGTGGGGACGTCCTGGCCACTGTCCAGGGCCGCCTCGACGCGAGCCTTCCAGGCGGCGTTGCCGAGGAGCCAGTCAAAGCTCTCGGTCTGCAGCGCGAGGAGGTTCGGGACCTCGAGGGGCTCCTTGATCTTCGCGAAAGAGATGCGCAGCGGGGCGGTGCTTGCGCCGTTGTTCGAATTGGCAGTCGAGGCGTTGCGCGAGGCGGCCAAGAGGGGGTCCTTCCGAGGGCTCGGACTCACTACGCGCGTACCGGCTTCCGCCCCCGGGCGCAGACAAGGAGGCCCTGGTCAGGACGGTTCCTCATGTGTGCTCAGGCTTGGGCTTGCCCCTGGTGACGGGCCAGGCGGCAGCTAACAGGCAGCGCAAAGGGTCAGTGTAGCCACTTGGCACACTGATGTCCAGTGCAGAGTTTCGGAGACCGGTACTGCACCAATCTCGTCCTCCGGAGGGGTCGGTAGGAGCCCCTTGTTGTGAGCCGTCATGCCCTCTTTCACGCTTGCCACGCTAGGCATTCCCGCATCGCCTTCGTTCCATGCCTCGGTCCATGGCCGATGTGACGACGCGTCCTGAGAATCGCGCGCTGCGTGCGGTTCGTCAAGGCCTCCGCCCCGCGGAGATCGTCACAGCTCGAGGAAGCCGACGGTCCCGGAACAGTGATGATCACCCTACCCGGGTCGGTCGCCGGACCGGGTGACGCACCACGCAAACGACCGAGGGCGGCCACCCGAAAGGGTGGCCGCCCCGCGGCTGATCAGCCCCCCGGAAGGGGCAGGGATCACTTGACCTCGACGGACGCGCCCGCGGCCTTGAGGGACTCGGCGGCCTTCTCGGCGGCCTCCTTGTTGACCTTCTCGAGGACCGGCTTCGGGGTGCCGTCGACGAGGTCCTTGGCCTCCTTCAGACCCAGGGAGGTCAGCTCGCGCACGACCTTGATGACCTGGATCTTCTTCTCGCCGGCGCCGGTGAGGATGACGTCGAACTCGTCCTTCTCCTCGACGGCCTCGGCGGGGGCACCGGGGACACCGGCGGCCACGGCGGCGACCGGGGCGGCGGCGGTGACGTCGAACTTGTCCTCGAAGGCCTTCACGAACTCGGAGAGCTCGATGAGGGTCATCTCCTCGAACTGCGCGAGCAGGTCGTCCTGGCTGAGCTTCGCCATGATGGCGGTCCTTCCACTAATTCGGCAGGTGCCGGATGTACATGTCGGCGGGCGTACGGGCCCGCTAGAGCACGGGAGTGACTACTCCGCGTCCTCGGCGGGAGCCGGCGTACCGGCACCGCCCTGCTCGACCTTCTCGCGCAGCGCTTCCACGGTGCGGACGAGCTTCGAAGGCAGGGCCTGGAAGACAGCAGCGGCCTGGCCCTGCTTTGCCTTCATGGCACCCGCCAGCTTGGCGAGCAGCACCTCGCGGGACTCGAGGTCCGCGAGCTTCTTGATCTCATCGGCGGACAGCGGCTTGCCGTCAAGCACACCGCCCTTGATGATGAGGTTCGGGTTCTCCTTGGCGAAGTCACGGAGACCCTTCGCCGACTCCACCGGGTCACCGGTGACGAAGGCGACCGCCGTCGGACCCGCGAACAGGTCGTCCAGAGCGGTGATCCCGGCCTCGTTGGCCGCGATCTTGGTCAGCGTGTTCTTCACCACGGCGTACTGGGCGTTCTCACCGAGCGAACGGCGCAGCGTCTTGAGCTGCGCCACGGTGAGACCGCGGTACTCGGTCAGCACGGCGGCGTTGGAGCTGCGGAACTTGTCCGTCAGCTCGGCAACCGAACCGGCCTTGTCGGGCCTCGCCATAGAGCCTCGGCCTCCTTCCGGGTGATTCGGACCGCACGGGAAGGGGCCGGGCAAAACAAACGCCCCGGCGCAGGCGCACGGGGCGTGACTCGACCGGAATCGCGAGGAGCGTTCCCGGGAGTGCATCCACTGTCACCTGCGCGGGCCGTCCGCATCAGCGGATCCTTCGGCTGCCGCACCCTCACGGGCACGCCAGCAACCAGCGGTCTTTGGCTTCCCGTGAAGGGTACGCGAATGGATCCGTGCCAGGCAAATCCGGTGTCGGGGCAGGTCAGCCTGTGAGGCCGGAGCCTCCGGTCAGGCCGGAGGCCTTCATGTCCCCGAGCATCCCGAAGAGGTCGACGGTGTCCTTCGCCGGCGGCGCCTGGACGCCCACCGCGGTGCCGTAGTCGGAGTAGGAGGCGTTCATGCGGAGCGTGCCCTCGGGCGTCCTCACGCCTACGACCATCTTCACCGGGTAGTGGTCCTGGTTGACCCAGATCTCGGTGTCGTAGCCCTTGATGCCCGCCTTCTCGGCGTTGGCGACCAGGGCCTTGCGCTCCTTCTCGGACAGGACGCCGGTGGCCTTGTTGGCGTCCACCATCTCCGCGAAGGTCAGCGTGCCCTTGTAGTGGTCCGCCTGGACGCCGCCGACCTTCTCCGCGCCGACGTGCTTCAGGCTGGGCGACTGGAGCAGCAGGGCGAGCTGCTCGGCCGGGTCCTGGTTCATGTTGTCCAGGCCGCCGGTCATCTGCTTCTGCAGCTCTTCGCTGCCGCTCACCTCGGCCGCGGCCTTCAGGTCCAGCTTCATCCAGCGCTTGCCGTCCATCTCGGCGGCCTGCTTCGCCCCCATGTCCATGTACATGGCCTGGTCCAGCATGATCATGCGGATCCGGGAGGGGGCGTCCGGGTCGGCGGCGGTGAAGGCCGAGCCCTCCATGGTGACGTCCATGACCGCCGGGTCCCACCCCTGCACTCCGGCGATCCGCATCGTGCCGCCGCCCTGCGCGCCGGCCGGCAGGGTGAGCGTCATGCGCACCTTGGCGGACTTCGCCTCCGAGGTCTTCTCGAAGGCGGCCTGGATGGCCTTGGCGATCTCGCCCTGCCCCTGGACCGCCCCGTGGGGCGCTTCGGCCTTCTTGCGCTTCTTGCCGCCCCCGTCGCCGTCGTCGCAGCCCGCGAGCCCGACCACGACGGCCACGGCCGCCAGACCGACGCCCAGACGCTTCGCTGCCGACAAGCTCATGAAATCCCCACCCCATACCGTCCGTCGTCCCCGGGTCCCCGTGGAACCGCTTGCCACGGTAACGCACGGCGCCGACACGGTCGTACGGAAAAACCGGCCCCGCACCTCCGGAGAGGCGCGGGGCCGGTTCACAACTGCACGGGCCCAGGGGCCCGACCCGGTCAGACGGAGGCCGGGTCCTCCTCGACGAGGAGGTTACGGGTGCGGTTCGGGTCGACCGGGATGCCGGGGCCCACCGAGGTGCTGATGGCGGCCTTCTTGATGTAGCGACCCTTGGCGGCGGACGGCTTCAGACGGAGGATCTCGTCCAGGGCCGCGCCGTAGTTCTCGACCAGCTGCTGCTCACCGAACGAGGTCTTGCCGATGATGAAGTGCAGGTTCGAGTGCTTGTCGACGCGGAACTCGATCTTGCCGCCCTTGATCTCGGTGACGGCCTTGGCCACGTCGGGGGTGACGGTGCCGGTCTTCGGGTTCGGCATCAGACCACGGGGGCCGAGGACGCGGCCGAGGCGGCCGACCTTGCCCATGAGGTCCGGGGTGGCGACGACGGCGTCGAAGTCCAGGCGGCCCTTGGCGACCTCGTCGATGAGCTCGTCGGCGCCGACGATGTCGGCGCCCGCGGCACGCGCGGCCTCGGCACGGTCACCGGTCGCGAAGACCAGGACCCGGGCGGTCTTACCGGTGCCGTGCGGAAGGTTCACGGTGCCACGGACCATCTGGTCGGCCTTGCGCGGGTCGACGCCCAGACGGAAGGCCACCTCGACGGTGCCGTCGTACTTGCTGGTGGAGGTGTCCTTGGCGAGACGGACGGCCTCGAGGGGCGCGTACAGACGCTCCCGGTCGATCTTGGCGTCCGCAGCGCGGAGAGACTTGCTGCGCTTGCTCACTACTGCTCCTGTGTGTCCTGAGGAGTCGTGGTGCGGGCCGAGCAGGCCCTGCCACGGAACTGCTGGTGGTGTGGTCAGCCCTCGACCGTGATGCCCATGGAACGCGCGGTGCCGGCGATGATCTTCTCGGCGGCGTCCAGGTCGTTCGCGTTGAGGTCGGGCAGCTTGGTCGTGGCGATCTCGCGGACCTGGTCACGCGTAAGCTTCGCGACCTTGGTCTTGTGCGGCTCGCCGGAGCCCTTCTCCACACCCGCGGCCTTGAGGATCATGCGGGAAGCCGGCGGGGTCTTGGTGATGAAGGTGAAGGAACGGTCCTCGTAGACCGTGATCTCCACCGGGATCACCCAGCCACGCTGCGACTCGGTGGCCGCGTTGTAGGCCTTGCAGAACTCCATGATGTTGACGCCGTGCTGACCCAGCGCCGGGCCCACCGGCGGGGCCGGGTTGGCCGCGCCGGCGTTGATCTGGAGCTTGATAAGCCCCGTGACCTTCTTCTTCTTGGGAGGCATGTGCTCTCTCCGGGTCCTAGTGAGAGTTTTCCTGCCTGCGAGCAGGCATACCGCACCACGATAGCGGGTACCGTGCCGAGCCCTGAAACCGAGCAGGTCAGAGACGACCCGGCGGCACCCCCGAGGACCCCGGAAACCGCCTGGAGCGGCCGTCTGCGCGACGCTCCCCCGCCACCATGGTCGACCGCCCCCGCCGTACGCGGAAGAGCCCCCGCCCGGCGGGTGACCGCGGGCGGGGGCTCTTCCGGTGTTACGGGCTGCTAGTTCTTCTGGATCTGGTCGAAGCTGAGCTCGACCGGGGTCTCGCGGCCGAAGATCTCGACGAGGCCCTTGACCTTCTTCGAGTCCGGGTTGATCTCGTTGATCGTGGCCTGCAGCGTCGCGAACGGGCCGTCGGTGACGGTGACCGAGTCGCCGACCTCGAAGTCCAGCACCTGGACCTCGACCTTGCGCTTCGGAACGGCACCGCCCTCGCCGCCCTCGGCGGCAGCGGCCTGCTCCTCGGCCTCCGGGGCCAGCATCTTGGTGACCTCGTCCAGCGTCAGCGGGTACGGGTCGTAGGCGTTGCCGACGAAGCCGGTGACGCCGGGGGTGTTGCGGACGACGCCCCAGGACTCGTTCGTCAGGTCCATGCGCACCAGCACGTAGCCGGGCAGCTTGTTCTGGCGGACGGTGCGGCGGTCGCCGTTCTTGATCTGGACGACCTCTTCCTGGGGCACCTCGGCCTGGTAGATGTAGTCCTCGACGTTCAGCGAGACGGCGCGCTGCTCCAGGTTGGACTTCACGCGGTTCTCGTAGCCGGCGTAGGTGTGGATGACGTACCACTCGCCGGGGAGGGCGCGCAGCTCCTCGCGGAACGAGGCGGCCGGGTCCACCGGGGCCTGCTCCTCCGCGGCTTCCTCTTCCGTGGCCTCGTCCTCGTCGACGACCTGGACGGCAGCCTGCTCGGCGGGCTCGCCGGCGGCCTCGTCTGCAGCCTCCGCCTGGTCGATGTCGCCGTCGGCGGCCTCGACGATGTCAAGCGCGGTGTCGTCGCCCTCGACGGTCTCGTCGGCGTCGTACAGGTTCGGGTCAGACACGGTCGCTGCTTCTTCCTTCACGATGTGGAACAGGCGGTCGGGCGCCGCGGGCGCCCTCCGCGGGAGGAATCACCCGAAGACGTACGAGACGCCCTTGTTGAATCCCCAGTCAATCACGGTAACGAGCGCGATGATGACCACAACGAAGACAATCACCACGCTGGTGTAGGTGATGAGCTCGCTGCGCGTGGGCCAGACGACCTTGCGGAGCTCCGCGACGATCTGGCGGTAGAAGAGCGCGAGGCGCGCGAGGGGCCCCTTCTTGCCGCGCTTGCCGCCGCGGCGGGGCTTCTTGGAGCCGGCGTCCGTGGATTCACCGTCGGGACGACCACTTTCAGGCGTCGCGGTGGAGCCCAGGGCTTCCGTCACTCGTCCTCACCTGAATCCGGGTCGTTTGCCGAAACAATCCTCAAAGCGTCTGCCTGCTTGTAGCAGGGCCGGAGGGACTCGAACCCCCAACCGCTGGTTTTGGAGACCAGTGCTCTACCAATTGAGCTACGACCCTTTGAGTGCCCCCCAACGTACCGCATCCGAGCGGCTGCACGATGTGTGCAGCCAAGATCAGCTCGCGGGGGCCATCGACGGATGAGTGTACGTGTTCGCGGGCCGGGCGTCGAATGCGTCGCGTGTCCGGGCGCGGTTCGGCGCGGTTGCGCGCGGTTCCGACCGGAACGTGAACTCGTGTGCTCCGGTACCCCCGGGTCTGCGACGATGCAGGCATGACCGCTGCAACTGAACGACGCGTGTCGGCCCGCATCGGGTCGATCTCCGAGTCCGCGACGCTCGCCGTGGACGCGAAGGCCAAGGCCCTCAAGGCCGCCGGGCGACCGGTCATCGGCTTCGGAGCCGGCGAGCCCGACTTCCCGACGCCCGACTACATCGTCGAGGCGGCCGTGGAGGCGTGCCGCAATCCGAAGTACCACCGCTACACCCCGGCCGGCGGCCTGCCGGAGCTGAAGGCCGCGATCGCCGCCAAGACGCTGCGCGACTCCGGCTACGAGGTCGACCCCTCCCAGATCCTGGTCACCAACGGCGGCAAGCAGGCCATCTACGAGGCCTTCGCCGCGATCCTCGACCCGGGTGACGAGGTCATCGTCCCGGCGCCGTACTGGACGACCTACCCCGAGTCGATCCGGCTGGCCGGCGGTGTCCCGGTGGAGGTGGTCGCCGACGAGACGACCGGCTACCGGGTTTCCGTCGAGCAGCTGGAGGCCGCCCGCACGGAGAAGACCAAGGTCGTGCTCTTCGTGTCGCCGTCCAACCCGACCGGCGCCGTCTACACCGAGGCCGAGACCGAGGCGATCGGCCGCTGGGCCGTCCAGCACGGCCTGTGGGTGCTGACCGACGAGATCTACGAGCACCTGGTCTACGGGGGCGCCTCCGCGGTCTCGCTGCCCGCGCTCTTCCCCGAGCTGCGCGACAAGTGCGTCGTCGTCAACGGCGTGGCCAAGACCTACGCCATGACCGGCTGGCGCGTGGGGTGGATCATCGGCCCCAAGGACGTCGTCAAGGCCGCCACCAACCTGCAGTCGCACGCCACCTCGAACGTGAGCAACGTCGCGCAGGTCGCCGCCCTGGCCGCCGTCTCCGGTGACCTGGTGGCCGTGGGCGAGATGCGCAAGGCCTTCGACCGCCGCCGCCAGACCATCGTGCGGATGCTCAACGAGATCCCCGGTGTCGTCTGCCCCGAGCCGGAGGGCGCGTTCTACGCGTACCCGTCGGTCAAGGCGCTGCTCGGCAAGGAGATCCGCGGCAGGCGGCCGCAGAGCTCGGTGGAGCTGTCCGAGCTGATCCTGGAGGAGGCCGAGGTCGCCGTGGTCCCGGGCGAGGCCTTCGGCACCCCCGGCTACCTGCGCCTGTCGTACGCGCTCGGTGACGAGGACCTCGTCGAGGGCGTCTCCCGGCTGCAGAAGCTGCTGGGCGAGGCCAAGGCCTGAGCGAACCGCCCCTTGGGCCCCCGGACCGGCCGGTCCGGGGGCCCGCGTGTGTGTGCGGGCAAGCGCTCGTTCGGGGAAAGCGGCCGAAAGAGGTACCGGCACCCCCCGCCGGTACGGCAGGATCTGTGGATGGCACGCGATGTATCCCTCCTCCCCAAGGCGCACCTCCACCTGCACTTCACCGGCTCGATGCGGCCCGCGACCCTGCTGGAGCTCGCCGACAAGTACGGGGTGCACCTGCCCGAGGCGCTGACCTCGGGCGAGCCGCCCAGTCTGCGCGCGACCGACGAGCGCGGGTGGTTCCGCTTCCAGCGCCTGTACGACATCGCGCGTTCCGTGCTCCGCTCCCCCGACGACATCCGCCGTCTGGTGCGCGAGGCCGCCGAGGAGGACGCCCGCGACGGATCGGGGTGGCTGGAGATACAGGTCGACCCCACCTCGTACGCGCCGCGCCTGGGCGGGCTGATCCCGGCCCTGGAGATCATCCTGGACGCCGTGGAGACCGCCTCCCGGGACACGGGCGTGGGCATGGCCGTCCTCGTCGCCGCCAACCGCACCAAGCACCCGCTGGACGCCCGCACGCTGGCCCGGCTCGCGGTGCGCTACACGGACCGCGGGGTCGTCGGCTTCGGGCTCTCCAACGACGAGCGCCGGGGTCTGGCCAGGGACTTCGACCGCGCCTTCGCCATCGCCAGGGAGGGCGGCCTGCTGGCGGCCCCGCACGGCGGCGAGCTGGCGGGCGCGGGCAGCGTCCGCGACTGCCTGGACGACCTGCACGCCAGCCGCATCGGGCACGGCGTGCGGGCGGCGGAGGACCCGCGGCTGATGGCGAAGCTCGCCGAACGCGGCGTGACCTGCGAGGTCTGCCCCGCGTCCAATGTCGCGCTGGGGGTCTACGAGCAGCCCGAGCAGGTGCCGCTGCGCACCCTCTTCGACGCCGGGGTGCCGATGGCACTGGGCGCCGACGACCCGCTGCTGTTCGGCTCCCGGCTCGCCGCGCAGTACGAACTGGCCCGTGACGCACACGGCTTCACCGACGAGGAGCTGGCCGAACTGGCCCGCCAGTCGGTGCGCGGTTCCGCGGCGCCGGAGGGCGTGCGGACCAAGCTCCTGGCGGGGATCGACGACTGGCTCAGCGACTGATCCCGGCCAGGACGGTGCGAGCGACGGCGACCGCGAAGTCGTCCAGCGGCTGCTCGTCCACTGGTTCGCCCAGGTAGCGGTTGAGGAAGCCGCGCTGGAAGCACGCGCCGAGCAGCAGCGCGGCGGCCGCCTCGGGGTCGGCGTCGGCCCGGATGCGCCCGCTGTCGCGCTCCGCGCGCAGGTAGCGGGCGAGCTCCCGCAGCGGCACGTGCGGCCCGGAGCCCATGGGGCGCAGTGCGTCACGGTGCCGTGCCAGCAGCGCGGGCTCGGCGAAGAGCGAGGCGGCGATCGGCACGCTGGACTCGTAGAAGAGGACCGCGGTGCGCGCGATGTCGGTGAGGCAGCTCTCGACGCTGCGGTCGCCCGGGTCGGCGGTGAGCTCGGCCATGAGCGGCCCGAGCCGTGGCGCCCGCTCCTTGAGCACCTGGACGAACAGCTCCTCCTTGCTGCTGAAGTGCTTGTAGAGCGCGGCCTCCGAGCAGCCGGCCGCCTTCGCGATCTCCTTGGTGGTCGTGCGGGCGAGGCCGATGGTGCGCATCAGGCGCTCGGCGGCGTCCAGGATCCGCGTCCGGGTGGGTGTTGACTCGGGGGTGAGCATGCACTCACCCTAAAGGTGAGTGAGTACTCACCCACCAGGGAGGGAACGATGGACGTCACGGTGTTCGGCGCGACCGGGGGCATCGGCCGGCAGATCGTGCGCCAGGCGCTGGCCGCGGGGCACCGCGTCACCGCGGTGGTGCGCGACCCGGCAAGGCTGCCCGTGACCGGATCCGGTCTGGAGGTCGTCACGGCGTCGCTGACCGACCCGGAGCCGCTGCGCGCGGCCGTCGCCGGGCGGGACGCGGTGCTCTCCGGTCTCGGGCCGCGCCGGCGCAAGGACGCGGGGATCGCCACCGAGGTCACCCGCCCGGTCCTGCGGGCCATGGAGGCGGAGGGCGTGCGCCGGTTCGTGGCGGTCAGCGCGGCCCCGCTGGGCCCGGTGCCGCAGGACGAGACGCTGCTCGGCCGGATCATCGCACCCGTCGTCTCGGGGCTGCTGCGGCCCGTCTACGACGACCTGCGGGCGATGGAGGAGGAGATGCGCCGCAGCGCCACCGACTGGACCGCCGTACGGCCTCCGAAGCTCAGCGACAAGCCACTGACCGGGGTCTACCGGACCGCGCTCAACGCCAATCTGCGCGGCGGCCTCACCATCGGCCGCGCCGACGTGGCGCACGCGATGCTCGCGGTGGTCGACGACGCGGCGACGCTGAAGCAGGCGGTCGGGGTGGCGTACTAGTACCAGGGGCGCCCCGCGGCGTGCTACAGGCTGACGCCGACCGTCACCGGCTCGTTGACCAGGGTGATCCCGAAGGCCGTGTGGACGCCCTCGACGACCTCGCGGGCCAGCGCGAGCAGGTCGGCGGTCGTGGCCCCGCCCCGGTTGGTGAGGGCGAGGGTGTGCTTGGTGGAGATCCGCGCGGGGCCGGTGCCGTAGCCCTTGGCGAAGCCCGCCCTGTCGATCAGCCAGGCGGCGGAGGTCTTGATGCGGCCGTCGCCCGCGGGGTAGGCGGGGGGCGTGACGTCCGGGCCGAGGCGGTCGTGGACACGGGCCAGGAAGTCCGTGTGACCGGCCTCGGTGAGGACCGGGTTGGTGAAGAAGGAGCCCGCCGACCAGGTGTCGTGGTCCTCCGGGTCCAGCACCATGCCCTTGCCCGAGCGCAGCTTCAGCACCGTCTCGCGGGCGGTGGCCAGGGGCACCCGGTCGCCCGTCCCGACGCCGAGGGCGCGGGCCGTCTCCGCGTACTTCAGCGGGCCGGACATGCCGCCTGCGTCCTCCAGGGCGAAGCGCACGCGCAGCACGACGTGGCGCGCGGGGTCCGCCTTGAAACGGCTGTGCCGGTAGGAGAAGGCGCACGCGGCGTTGTCCAGGACGACCGTCTCACCTGTGGTGCGGTCGTACGCGACCACCTCGGTGATCGTGCTGGCGACCTCCTGGCCGTACGCGCCCACGTTCTGGATGGGCGTGGCCCCGGCGGAGCCCGGGATGCCGGCCAGGCACTCGACGCCCGCCAGGCCCGCCTCCACGGTGCGGGCGACGGCGTCCGTCCAGACCTCGCCCGCCGCGAGCTCCAGTTCGGTGCCGCTGAGTTCGAAGCCGCTGGTGGCGATGCGCAGCGCGGTGCCCGCGAAGCCCTCGTCGCCGATCACCAGGTTGCTGCCGCCGCCGATGACCAGCAGCGGCGTCCCGGCCGCGTCCGCCTCCCGGACGACCTCGACGACCTCGGCGTCCGTGGTCGCCGTCACCAGGCGGGTCGCGGGGCCACCGAGGCGGAAGGTGGTCAGGGGCGCGAGCGGGGCGTCGTTGAGTACGTGCACGGCATTCAGGTTACGGGGCGGGCGGCTCCGTCAGGGATGCCGCCCGCCCCGTACGGATCAGAGCGCCTCGAGGACCGTCGCGTTGGCGAGGCCGCCCGCCTCGCACATGGTCTGCAGCGCGTAGCGCGCGCCACGGGCCCGCATGGCGTGGACGAGGGTGGTCATCAGCCGGGTGCCGCTGGCGCCGAGCGGGTGGCCCAGCGCGATGGCGCCACCGTTGACGTTGACCTTGGCCGGATCGGCGCCGGTCTCCTGCAGCCAGGCGAGGACGACGCTGGCGAAGGCCTCGTTGACCTCGAACAGGTCGACGTCCGCCAGGTCCAGCCCGGCGCGGCGCAGCACCCGCTCGGTGGCCGGGATGACCCCGGTCAGCATCAGCAGGGGGTCGGAGCCGGTGACCGCGAAGCTGTGCAGCCGGGCGAGCGGGCGCAGTCCCAGGCGCTCCGCGGTCTCGCTGCTGGTGATCAGCACGGCGGAGGCCCCGTCGTTGACCGGGCTGCTGTTGCCGGCCGTGACCGACCAGTCGATCTGCGGGAAGCGCTCGGCGTAGCCGGGGTCGGCGAAGGCGGGACGCAGCCCGGCGAGGATCTCCGGGGTGGTCGCGGGACGGACGGACTCGTCCGTGGTGAGTCCGGCCAGCGGCGCGACCTCGGCGTCGAAGGCGCCGGCCGACCAGGCGGCGGCGGCCTTGCGGTGCGACTCGGCGGCGAAGGCGTCCATCGCCTCCCGGCCCAGCGACCACTTGGCGGCGATCAGCTCCGCGCTGACGCCCTGCGGCACGAGTCCGCCCGGGAACCGCTCGGCGACGCCGGGGCCGAACGGGTCCGCACCGGGCGGCACGTTGGACCACATGGGCACCCGGCTCATCGACTCCACGCCGCAGGCCACGACGACGTCGTAGGCGCCGGCGATGACGCCCTGCGCGGCGAAGTGCACGGCCTGCTGGGAGGAGCCGCACTGCCGGTCGACCGTGGTGGCCGGGACGGAGTCGGGGAAGCCCGCCGACAGCCAGGCCCAGCGGGTGGTGTTCATGGCCTGCTCGCCGACCTGGTCCACGGTGCCGCCGATGACGTCGTCGACCAGCGCCGGGTCGATCCCGCTGCGGCCGACGAGCTCCTTGAGGGTGTGGGCGAGCAGTTCCACCGGGTGCGTCCCGGCGAGCGCCCCGCCCGGCTTGCCCTTGCCGATGGGGGTGCGGACGGCTTCGACGATGACGGCGTCGCGCATGACGTTCTCGCCTCCTGAGGGTGCGGTGCGTAGTTAGTTTGATTTTCCAACGATCGCGTGAGGACGAGGGTAGGACGAGAGGGTTTGACATCACAACCTTCCGTGTGAGACTGGCCCGGTGAGCCCGACCACACCTGTGCCCCCACTGCCGGGGCGCCCCTGCTCGGCAGCCGCGGCGTTGTACGTCGTCGGCGAGAAATGGGCGCTGCTCGCGGTCCGCGAGATCCTCTACGGCAACCGGCGCTTCGACGTCATCGCCCGCAACACGGGCGCTCCGCGCGACCGCCTCACCGCGCGGCTGCGCGCCCTGGAGGAGGCCGGCATCGTCGAGCGGCGCGCCTACAGCGAGCGGCCGCCGCGGTACGAGTACCACCTGACGGAGGCGGGGCGTGACCTCGCGCCGGTCATCCGGTCCCTGGTGGCGTGGGGCGACAAGTGGGCGGTGGACGAGCCGCCGGTCGTGCTCCGGCACCGGGACGACCATCCGGTGGACCCTGTCGAGTACTGCCGCGCGTGCGGCGAGGAGGTCCACGACCGCGACCTGGCGCTCGACATCCGCAGCGAGGGGTGGACGCCCGCGGGGCGGACGGGGTCCGGGTAGCCCGGAGCGCGCGTCACCACCGGGCCGGCCGGTGGTGACGCGCGCCGGACGGGGCGTCAGGGCGTCGCGTCGACCAGGGACTTGGGCGGGGCGGGGACCGGCTCGGGGGCCTTAGCGGCGCGTCGACCCGGGATGAGGAGGGCCGCGAGCGCTCCGACCGCGACGGCGGCCGCGCCCACCCAGAGGGCGGGGGTGAGGCCGTCGGCGAACCGCGCCGCAGACTCGTAGCCGCCCTGGGCGGAGAAGACCGCCGCGAGGGTGGCGACGCCGAGGGCCCCGCCGACCTCGCGGAGGGCGTTGTTGGCGCCCGAGGCGATGCCCTGCTCCTCGGGCCGGACGCTGCCCATGACGATGTTGGCGCTCGGGGCGAAGTACATCGCCATCCCGATGCCGCTCACGATCAGCGCCGGCACCTGCGCCGCGTACGACACGCCCGGCTCGATCACCACGGCGAACCAGCCGAGGCCCACCGCCTGCAGGGCGAGTCCGGCGGCGACGACCGGGCGGCCGCCGATGCGGTCGGAGAGGAAGCCCGCGATGGGCGCGACGATCATCGGCATGCCCGTCCAGGGCAGCATGCGCAGCCCCGCCTCGGTCGGGGAGTAGCCCGCGACGCCCTGGAGGAACTGGCTGAGCAGGAAGATCGAGCCGAACATGCCGAGGAACATCAGCAGGCTGGCCGTGTTGACGGCGGCGAAGGCGCGGCTGCGGAAGAGCCGCATCGGCAGGATCGGGTTGCGGGCGCGGATGCCGTGCCGGACGAAGAGGGCCATCAGCACACCGCCGCCGACGAGTCCGCCGAGGACCGGGCCGCTGGTCCAGCCGTCGGCGTTGCCGCGGACGAGGGCGTAGACGATGCCGAACAGACCCGCGCTGGCGAGCGCCGTGCCGGTCACGTCGAGCCGGGGGTCGGGACCACGGCTCTCGGCGAGCCGCAGCCGGGCGAGGGGCAGGAGGAGCACGCCGATCGGGACGTTCAGCCAGAAGATCCACTGCCAGGAGATGTGTTCGGTGAGCGAGCCGCCGATGAGCGGTCCGGCGGCGACCGCGAGACCGTTCACCGCGCCCCAGATGCCGAACACCATGCCGCGCCGCTCGGGCGGCACGGTGGCCGAGAGCAGGGTGAGGGTCAGCGGCATGAGGATCGCGGCGCCGACGCCCTGGACGGCGCGGGCGGCGATGAGTTCGCCCATGCCGGGGGCGAGGGCCGCTGCGGCGGAGGCCGCGGAGAAGACGCCGAGGCCCACCAGGAACATGCGCCGGCGGCCGAAGCGGTCGCCCAGGGCGGCGCCGAACATCAGGAGGACGGCGAAGGTGAGCGTGTAGGCGCTCACCGTCCACTCCAGGTCCTCCAGGGCGCCGCCCAGGTCCGCGCGGATGGAGGGCAGCGCCGTGGTGACGACCAGGTTGTCGAGCGCCGCCATGAATCCGGCGACGCTGGTGATGACGAGTGCCCAGACGACGCTGCCGCGCCGGCCCTCCGTCGGTTGCTGTGCCATGAACTCCCCCAGCTGATTAGTAATTGATCAATAACTTTCATGGACATGGGTGGGCCCCACGGCAGGCCGACGCGACCCGTCAGCCCTTCCCCGGGAAGCGGTCGGCGTAGAGGTCCTCGATCCCCGCCCAGCCGCGCTCGTGCTGTGGGACACCGAGCGCCACCAGTACGTTCACGAGCATCCCCGTGCCGAAGAACTCCGCCGCTTCGCGGTCGCCCACCCCCGTACGTGCCCTGACGAAGTCCCACAGGCCCAGCCAGCCACGCCGGCAGGCCTCGCGGATCTCCTCGTCGTCGACGGCGGCCACGTACATCTGCAACTGCATCCGCAGGACGTCGCCGTCCCCGATGAGCTCCTGGTACGAGCCGCACATCGCCTCGAACGCCTCCTCCCCCTCCAGCCCCTCGGCCGCCTTCTCGAAGTGCGCCTCGATCGTCTCGACGCACCGCGCCGCGACGGCCATGAACAGCGCCTTCTTGTTCGGGAAGAGCCGGAAGAGGTACGGCTGCGACACACCCATGCGCTTGGCGATGACGCCGGTCGAGGTGCCGTTGTAGCCACCCGTGCCGAACTCCGTCATCGCCGCGCGGATCGCCGCCTCGCGGCGCTCCTCCGCGCTCATCCGCATGCCGTCGCCTGCCATGCCAAGTAAGTTATCAGTCAATAACAAGCGTGGGCAAGAGGAAGGCGGCGGGACGCCCCGCCGCCTTCTCCTCACGGCTACGCCAGCCGGACCACCGCGCGCGACATGCCCAGCACCTTCTGCCCGGCGCTGAGGGCCGTCACGTCCACCCGGACCGTGCGCTCGTCGTCGTCCAGCTTGGCCGCGACCTTGGCGCTGACCTCGATCAGCGCGCCCGTGCCGTCGTTCGGCACCACGACCGGCTTGGTGAAGCGGACCCCGTACTCCACGACCGCGCCCGGGTCGCCCGCCCAGTCCGTCACCACGCGGATCGCCGAGGCCATGGTGAACATGCCGTGCGCGATGACGTCCGGCAGTCCGACCTCCGTGGCGAACTTCTCGTTCCAGTGGATCGGGTTGAAGTCACCGGAGGCGCCCGCGTACTGCACGAGTGTGGCGCGGTTCACGGGGAAGGACCGCGCCGGCAGCTCGGTGCCGACCTCGACCTCGTCGTAGGAGATCTTCGCCGTCATCGGTTCACTCACCCTCCGGCGCGCGCGCCACCAGTTTCATCAGCGCCGTCACCACGTGCTCGCCGCTCTCGTCGTGGACCTCGCCGCGGACGTCGATGACGTCGTTGCCCGCGAGCGACTTGATGGCCTCGATGGTGACCGTCACCGACAGGCGGTCACCGGCCCGCACGGGGCGGGTGTAGCTGAACTTCTGGTCGCCGTGCACCACCCGGCCGTAGTCCAGTCCCAGCTCCGGGTCGAGGACGACCTGCCCCGAGGCCTTGTACGTGATCACGAACGGGAAGGTCGGCGGCGCGATCACGTCCGGGTGGCCCAGGGCCTTGGCCGCGTCGGGGTCGGTGTAGACCGGGTTCGGGTCACCGACGGCCTCGGCGAACTCGCGGATCTTCTCCCGGCCCACCTCGTAGGGAGCGGTGGGCGGATACGTCCGCCCCACGAAGGACTGGTCCAGCGCCATCGGCACCTCCTGGAGCTGTGGTCTGCGCGTCGGCGGGTCCGCCAACGCCAAGAGGCCGCCCCCGTGACAGGGGCGGCCTCTTCGGTCTTACGGCCTGGGTCAGCGCGTCTCGCGGTGCGCGGTGTGCGCGTTGCAGCGCGGGCAGTGCTTCTTCATCTCAAGACGGTCCGGGTCGTTGCGCCGGTTCTTCTTGGTGATGTAGTTCCGCTCCTTGCACTCCACGCAGGCCAGCGTGATCTTCGGGCGGACGTCGGTGGCGGCCACGTGAGTGCTCCTTGACGAACGGCAATAAGGTTTGAACACGGAAAGAGTAGCCGATTGAAGGACCGATCCCACAATCGGCTACGCGGGGTAGCGGCGACCGGACTTGAACCGGTGACACAGCGATTATGAGCCGCTTGCTCTACCGACTGAGCTACGCCGCTTCGATGAAAAGATCACCCGCCGGGTGGCGGGCCATCCGATCACCAGAGCCCCAATACGGAATCGAACCGTAGACCTTCTCCTTACCATGGAGACGCTCTGCCGACTGAGCTATTGGGGCGAGCGAGGAAGACATTACACGGTCCGCCGCCGAAGGTGAAATCCGTATCTTGCGGGCAGTCGCCGGACCACCTCCCACCTCCGCCACCCCAGCCGCTCGGCCCCATACGTCACTTGACGTCACCAGTACGACTATTCGCTCTTCCCGGACGGACCGGGCACCGCGCCCTAGGCTCGGAACCGCGTGATCTTGCCTCCGGCCCCGAGGAGCGCGATGACCGACAGCCAGCCGCAGCAGCCCACCGACCCGCCGCTGGGCGAAACCGCCCCAGCCCCCGCCCTCCTGCTCTGCGGTGCCCGCCTCGCCGACGGCCGCACCGTCGACGTGCGCCTGGCCGGAGCGCGCATCGAGGCCGTCGGCACCGCCGGCAGCCTCCACGAGGGCACCCGTGTCGACCTCGGCGGCTACCTCCTGCTGCCCGCCCCCGCCGAACCGCACGCCCACCTCGACACCGCCCTGACCGCCGGCTCCGCCGGACCGCCCTCGTACGACGCCGAGGACGTGCAGCGGCGGGTCACCGAGGGCGCCCTCCACCAGCTCGGCCACGGCGCGACCGCGGTCCGCACGCACATCCGCATCGGCGACGTACAGGGGCTGCGCGCCCTGGAGGCGGCGCTGCAGGCCCGGCGCGCCCTGCGCGGCCTGGTCGACGTGCGGACCGTGGCCGTGCCCCGGGTGCTCACCGGGCCCGCCGGCGCGGACGGCCTCGCGGTGCTCCGCGACGCCCTCAAGATGGGCGCCGACGTGGTGGGCGGCTGCCCCGACCTCGACCCCGACCCGGGCGGGTACGCGGAGGCCGTGCTCGCCGTGGCCGCCGAGTTCGGCCTCCCCGTCGACCTGCACACCGACGCCGCCGACCCGGCCCGGCTCTCCCGGCTCGCCGCGATGGCGGGAGGACTGCGCCCCGGCGTCGCCCTCGGCCCCTGCGGCGGCCTGGCCCGGCTCCCGTACGACACGACCGTCCGCCTGGCGGGGCAGCTCGCCGCCGCCGGGGTCTCGCTGACCGCCCTCCCGCAGGGCGGCTGCGGTGCCCTCGAGTCGCTGCGCCGCGGCGGCACCGCGCCGGTGCGGACCCTGCGGGCGGCCGGCGTCCGGATCGCCGCGGGCAGCGGCGCGCTGCGCGACCTGACCAACCCCGTCGGCCGCGGCGACCCCCTGGAGGCCGCCTTCCTGCTCGCCTCCCACGGCGAGTGCGCCCCCGGGGAGGCCTACGAGGCGGTGAGCCGGGACGCCCGCGCCGTCATGGGGCTGCCCGAGGTGCGGGTGGAGGCGGGCTTCCCCGCCGAGCTGCTCGCGGTACGGGCCGACCGGCTGGAGAGCGCGCTCTCGCTCGCGTACAGCCGGATCGTCATCCACCGGGGGCGGGTCGTCTCCCGGACCAGCGCGGTACGCGAGTACACCGACACCCTGGCGCTCGACCTGCCGCGTCAGTCGAGGAGCCGACGTGACCCGGCATGAACGGCGCGCCGGGCGTAGCGTCGGTGGCATGCGCACTGTGATCGCTGGTGGACATGGACAGATCGCGCTGCGGCTGGAGCGGCTGCTCGCCGCGCGCGAGGACGAGGTGGCGGGCATCATCCGCACGCCGGAACAGGCCGATGACCTGCGCGAGGCCGGCGCCGAGCCGATCGTGCTCGACCTGGAGTCGGCATCGGTGGACGAGGTGGCCCAGGCGCTGGCCGGGGCCGGCGCGGTCGTCTTCGCGGCGGGCGCGGGGCCGGGCAGCGGCGCCGCCCGCAAGGAGACCGTCGACCGGGACGCCGCCGTGCTGCTGGCCGACGCGGCGGAACGCGCGGGCGTACGCCGTTATCTGATGGTCTCCGCCATGGGGGCCGACGCCGGGTCCCGCCCCGGCACCGACGAGGTCTTCGCCGCCTACCTGCGCGCCAAGGGCGCCGCCGACGCCGAGGTGCGCCGTCGCGCCGCCCTGGACTGGACGATCGTCCGCCCCGGCCATCTGACCGACGACCCGGGCACGGGGCGGGTTCGGCTCGCCGCTTCCACCGGGCGCGGTTCGGTGACCCGTGACGACGTCGCGGCGGTCCTGGCGGAGTTGCTCGACACGCCCTCGACGGCGGGGCTCACCCTGGAACTGATCGAGGGTCACACCCCGGTGTCGGTCGCGGTGAAGGACGTCGCCGGCAACTGAACCGCACCCCGGGCGGCCTGGTGGGCCTTGGCGCCGGGCTCCGGGCTCCGGGCTCCGGACTCCGGACTCCGGGCGCATCCGCGGGATGCCGATGCGCCGTTGGGCGAGGGGCTTGGTGAAGCCCTCGTACGGGAAGGCCTCGTCGAAGCCGATCTCCCGGGTGGCCTTGAGGTCACAGCAGTACCCCGGGCCGCGAATTCCACGGGGCGCGGGATGCGGGCGCGGGCGGGGGG